>NZ_JBFUCL010000030.1:0-18353 GCF_056405255.1 Agromyces sp. P1_H4
CCCGAATCCGGTTCGCTTGAATCGACCGCGGGGGACAACCACGTGACTGCGGCGGTCGCGCCCTGGGCGGCCGCGCCCTGGGCGAAGGACGCGTCCACGTTGTCGTGGTCATTTCGTCCGATCGCCGCCACGCCTCCATCGGTGAGCGGCGCTGCGCCGGAAACCTCGTCGGAGCGCGGTTCCACAGGGGGCCTCGTGACCGCGGTCGTAGGCGATCCATCGCGGACGAGCGTGGACTCGGCCGAGTTCGGGGAGGTTGAAGGGGATGGGACCGGTGTCGACGGGGCCAGGGCTGGAGGAGCCGCGGTTGACGCGGCCGCGGCGGAAGCAGCGGCTGCGGAAGCGGCGCGAGTGGGYTGCAGTGATGACACGGTGTCGGCGGCGGCATCGCCGACGATCTCGCGGATCAGGTCTTCGAGCAAGCGGTCGGCGGACGCAGTGCTGCCGGCATGAGGAGTCGCCGCCGCCGTGGCCTCGGGGTCATCAGCCAGCGCGGCTGCGGTCGCGACATCCCAGTCGATACTCGGCACCGCCTGAGCGGTCCGATCGACCCCGACGAGGTCGGTGGGCCGCCCGGAATCGCCGCGCGAGGGCTGGGGGGAGGCCTCCTCCGTCGTCGGTACTGCGCCCGCCGGCTCCACTCGCGCGACCGACTGATCTGCCACATCGGGCACACGTTGGCCACTGTGTTCGTCGACCCTTCGCGCTGATTCGGCGTCCGACACCGCGACCAGCGGGTTGGTGAGCGGGGATGCGGCCTGTCCTGTTTCCGGCTGAGTCTGCGTCGTCGGCGACACGCGCATCCCTGGGTGTGCTGTCGATTCGTCGGAGTTGCCAGGCGTGAGAGGAGCGGTGGAGACGGCTGGCGACTGCGGCGTGGATGAGAGCGGCGGCGTCGCCCGCGCCTCGGGACTCCATCGCGCCTGGTCGTCGCGATCACTGCCGAACGGCACCGCGATCGGCTCAGCCGCTGCGGCGGAACTGGAGCCAGCGGACGCGTGAGTGGTGCCGTTCTGCGAGTCGACCTCGGGCTGGTGACGCTTTCGGTGGAACCATCCGCGTCCTCCCCCTTGGGCCATGCTGACTGCTCCAAACGTCACGCGGTATGCGGTGCTCACGGATCCCGGTCGCGGTCGACGACCTGGGATTCCAGCCTAACCGCCACCACCCTGCTTCCTGTCGTCGCGGCGCGCTATTCACTTCACTGAACCGACTCCGGCGCGTATAAGTCAGACGGACGCGATTCGGCTCGGCCCGGACCCAACATGCGGGAGGAGGGCCGGATGGGGTTCGATTCATCTGGGATGACCACGCGGTGCGCATCGGCTGGTCCACGCCGCTGTACCGGTCCCACGATGGACCAGGCGTCGAACCTTGCGCCGCCCGGCCCATCATGGATCGGAGGGCGTGGGTGCGTCCCATCCGCAGCACACCCGCCCTCAATGGTCATGTTTCACGTGAAACGCGGCAAGGCGCTTGTCACAACGAAGGCGCGTCCGGGCGCTCGGGGCGGGCCTGACGCGAGGGAGGACCACCCCGGGACCCCTTTCATGCTCAGGGGCCTCATCGGGGTTGCCGGAGGCCGTAAGCGATGACCCCCCGGTCCACCCGCAAAGCCCTGAATCGAGGCTGCGTGGCCATCTCCATACGGATGTTTCACGTGAAACGGGGCGCATCCGCCCGTCGCTACGCGGAAGGGATTCTGCGCTCGCGCGGAGGCCGTTGTAGACGAGAACCGTCTGATGCACTACGGCCTTTGAAGCGCACGGTGGTCCGCCACGGCGCGGCTCCGGCGCGGGCGCGGGGGCGGTGGCGTGCCGGTTCGGGGGAGGAGTCGGACCCGGCCAATTCGTTCGCTGCGTCAAAGCGTCCATGGGCCGACGGATCGCGCAGGAGGACGGAGGTTCTCAGGACTCTGTCGCGCACACCAAGTGGTGAGCATCCTCGCCCCCGCAGGGGAGTGGAGCCCGCGCGTGAACCAGAACCGCGAGCGTGAGCGGCGTTTCACGTGAAACGGCACCCTGTATCGGCCGCGCACTCTGGCATGACGACGGCTCCTTTTCGACATGAGCAGGTGAACGCCCTGATCCACCCGCTGACGTTCGGGCGCCCGCTGGTACGAATGGTGGCCCTCACTCCGGGGTAGGCACAGTGGGCGGGTTGGCGCGGCATCCCTCAGAGCGGGGCCGACGGCTACCAGGGAACCGACCTGTGCCTCGGCGGAGCTCAGACAACCAAGCATGAGACTGGAGCCTGTCCGCTGTGGAACGGTGAGCGCCTGCGTCCGAAGCCTCTCGCGTCGGGGGGCCAATACGCAGGATCAAGCCATCGATATTCCACCGGCCATCCCGACGGAACGCCTCAACCACCCACGTTGAGGCTGCATACCGGCGGGGACTTGTGATGTGAGGTCCGAACAGATCTCTCCCCGGTTCACGGATACCGGGGGACCTACAACGCCGAGTTCGGAGCGAGGTGGTGGACGCCGTCGACGCCGGGATCGCAGAGCCATTCCAGCCGGTTCAGTGGACGACCCAGTCGACCGGGCGCGGCCCGTGCAGCTTCCCCGACGAGCGGCGTCGCACGGACAATTCCCTCAGTCGGCGGAAGGCACCCGGCTGGTCGCAGCCAGCGACCAGCGCCCAGTCCTAGAAGGTGCTTCTGGCGGTGCTCGCCGAACGATGGCAGACGAAGACGGCGTCGCGGTAGTTCAGAACCCTGCACCAGCACGGCCACTTGGAATTGGTGCGCCCAGACGAATCCAAGCTCGACTGATCGGCGGACTCCGATGAACACCTACATCCCCGTTCTCGGCCGGCCTGCGGTCGCTGCCTTGCACCCTGGTCAAATCGAATGCCGGAAGCGGCGTAATACGGCCCGCGGTGACGGCCGACAAACCGGA
Source organism: Agromyces sp. P1_H4 (assembly GCF_056405255.1). Lineage (NCBI taxonomy): Bacteria > Bacillati > Actinomycetota > Actinomycetes > Micrococcales > Microbacteriaceae > Agromyces > Agromyces sp. P1_H4. Next base: position 2,903 of record NZ_JBFUCL010000030.1, read on the forward strand.
GTGCCACCAAGTTGGCGCGTGAGCGTTTCACGTGAAACCGGTGTGGGGAGCGGAGCGCCGCCCGAGATCCGTGGTTCCCGGCAGGACAAGCAGGGCAACCGATGCGAGGAGCATCACGAGTGGCAGCGGGTGCCGGGTTGCGTGGCGTGCGGATTTGCGCAGCAATCGACGTCCACGAGAGAACGAGACCACCCGCGATCCGTCTCAACTCCTCGACGCACGCCATAGTTCACCATCCCGGTCGGGGACGCATGCCCAACGAGCCCGAGCGCGCCGGGTGAGCGGTGACTAGCGGACGGTCGCCCGGAACACGCGGGTGACTTCCGACACCACGCCCTCGCCGAGTACCAGCACCTCGGGATTCCGAACACCGAACCTGCGGATGACCTTCTCGGCCGCCGTGATCTCACCGTCGACTCCCGCGCCCTTCATGAGCACGAGCTCACCGCCCGGCTTGAGCAGGGGAGCGGTCACGGGGATCAGGGTGCGAAGCGCGCTCACGGCCCTCGCGGTCACCTGGTCGAGGGTCCCATTGAGCTTCGCCTCTTCGGCGCGCGCGCGAACCACCTCGACGTTGGCGAGCTCGAGTTCGTCGGCTTGGCGCCGCAACCATGCCACACGTCGTTCCATCGGCTCGATGAGCGTGAACGTGACATCCGGTCGCATGATCGCGAGCACGAGGCCGGGCAGCCCGGCGCCTGAGCCGACATCACCGACACGGCCGGGGCGGACGAGCGGAGCGACCAGCGCACTGTTGAGGATGTGGCGGGTCCAGAGCCGCGGCAGCTCCAGCGGCCCGATGAGTCCCAGCTCTTCACCGTGACGTGCGAGCGACTCGGTGAAGCGGCGGCCCGTTTCGAGGTGCTCGCCGAAGATCGCGGCCGCAGCCGCGGGCTCGGGCTCGAGTCCGTCGGTCATCGTTTCACGTGAAACGTCACGCACCACGCGTGATGATGGTGTGACGCTCGGCGCCCTCACCGCGGGACTCCGAGTGGAACCCCTGCTCACTGACCAGGTCGTGCACGAGCTTGCGCTCGTACGACGACATGGGCGGCAGTGCCGCTTCGGCTGCGCCGGCCTCGATGCGCTCGATCGCGCGGCTGACGAGGCCGCCGAGCTCGCTGCGACGCACGTCGCGCGAGCCGCCGATGTCGAGGATGAGACGGGAGAACGCACCGGTCTTGGTCTGCACCGCGAGCCGGGTGAGCTCCTGGAGGGCACTCACCGTGTCGGGCTTCGAGAGCAGGTTGAGGTTGGCGCCCTCGCCGGCGTTCACCGAGACATACGCCCGGCCGTTGCGTGCGTCGATGTCGATGTCACCATCGAGGTCGCAGATGTCGAGGAGTTCCTCGATGTAGTCGGCGGCGATGTCGCCTTCTTCTTCGAGCTGGGCGATCGAGCGGTCATCCGTCTCGTGCTGCACGTTGGTCATGGTCTACTTTCCACCCTGCTTCTTCGCACGCGTCTTGCCGACTGGCTGCTGACGCTGCGTGGTCTTCTTCTCTTCGACGACGATCGTCTCGGGCTTGTCCTCGACGACGAGCTTGCCCTTCTTGGCGAGGCGAGCCTCGCGGGCGCGAGCCGCTTCACTGCCGGGCGTGGGCATGTTCCGGATGACGAGGAACTGCTGCCCCATGGTCCAGAAGTTGGAGATCAGCCAGTAGAACATCACGCCGAGGGGGAAGGCGACACCCGAGAACGCGAAGACGAGGGGGAGCAGGTACAGGAGGATGCGCTGCTGACGGAACATCGGGCTCGCCTTGGTCTCAGGCGACATGTTCTTGGAGACGATCTGCAACTGCGTGATGAACTGCGACGCCGTCATGAGCACGATCATCGTGAGCGCGATGACCATGACGTTGATGCTGAACGGCTCGCTGGCCGTCATGAGGTTCCACTGCTCGATGAACGTGGCCTTCAGCGGTGCGCCGAGGAACTCGGCGTTCGCGAACGAGTTGGCGAGCTCCTGCGTGAAGAGGCCGACACCGGCCTTGTCGTGCTGCGCGTCCTGGAGCACCGAGAACAGTGCGAAGAACACCGGCATCTGCAGCAGGAGCGGCAGGCAGGAGGAGAGCGGGTTGGTGCCGGTCTTCTTGTACAGCTCCATCGTCTCGCGCGACATCGCCTCGCGGGAGAACTGGTCCTTCTTGCCCTTGTACTTGTCCTGGATCTTCTTGAGCTGCGGCGCGACCTCGAGCATGCGGCGCTGGCTCTTGATCTGGCGGACGAAGATCGGGATCAGCGCGGCACGCACCACGATGACGAGGCCGACGATCGACAGCACCCAGGTGACGCCCGCATTGGGGTCGAGCCCGAAGAACGTCCACATCGAGTGGAACGCGACGAGGATCAACTCGATGACCCACTTGATGGGCCAGAGGATCAAGCCGATGAGATCAGGCATGTGCGGGGTCAGTCCTTTCGGGACAGTGCGGGGGTCGAGGTCATGGTCGCCGGCTCGGCGGTGAGCGGGCGCAGCGTGGAGTGGCGGGCGATGCCGTCGTCAGCCCGATGGGCGAGTTCGTGGGCGCGACGCGCGGTCGCGGCATCCGCTTCGGCCTTCGGGAACATGCCCTTCGGCACCACCCATCCGAACGAGGTGGTGCGGTACCGGTCGTGACCCGCCGGCCGGACGTCGTCGATGCCGCCGGCCGTCCAGGGATTGCAGCGGATGATGCGCCATGCCGTCAGCGCGGTGCCCACGACCAGCCCGCGCTGCTGCACCGAGCCGAGCCCGTAGGCCGAGCAGGACGGGTAGTAGCGGCAGACGTCGCCGTAGAGCGGTGAGATTGCAGCGCGATATGCGCGGAGCAGCAGCACGCCCAGGTTGCGGGGGAGGAGCACCACGAAGAGGGCGAGGTCGCGCATGTCAGCCCACCCGGGAGTCGATGAGCGGGGCATGATCGGAGACCGACGGTCGAGCACGGCGGGCCAACGCGTCGAGCACCTCGCTGCGGAGGGTGCCGAACTCGGCATCCGCGGCACCGGGCAGTGCGCGAACCACGACGTCGACACCGCGAACGCCGCCGACCAGGGCGTCATGACAGACGGCCTTGAGTCGACGGCGCACGAGATTGCGGCGAACCGCGTTGCCGACCTTCTTCGAGACGATGAAGCCGAAGCGTGCGTCGGTGCCCGACTCCCGTGAGCGCACATAGGTCACGGTGTGGGCACCGGCGACCTTCGCACCGCGGCGCACGATGACTCGATAGTCGTCGGCGCTCGTGATGCGATTGGCTTTGGCGAGCACCGCAGCGGCTACGCGGAGAGTTCGGTGCGACCCTTGGCGCGGCGTGCCGACAGGATGGCACGGCCTGCGCGGGTGCGCATGCGAAGGCGGAAGCCGTGCTTCTTGGCGCGACGACGGTTGTTCGGCTGGAACGTACGCTTGCTCATTCTTCTTCTCCGACTGTCGGATCTCCGCGCCGTGCTGATGATGCGATGGTGCGGCGGGAAAACTGGGTGCCCAAAGGGCTGGGGTCAACCTATTAAAACTACGGCCTCGAAGGGCCGTGGTCAAACCGGGCACGACTCGATCACGCCGGAGTGCAAACGACACAGTATCCCGCGTTCCTCGGGAAAGCCTGTGGAACGACACGCCAGGGCGGTCGAATCCCTGCACGGGCATTTGTCCCCGGGGGCGACATTCGCTACCGTTTGAGACCAGTTATCCCCAGCCTCGCACGCGGAATCCCGGGCGTCGTCGCAATTCTGCCCACAGGCGGTGGATAACGCTGTGAACACTTCGCCTCGCGCCGCTTGCATCGTCGATCGGGGGATCGATCAGCGGCACACACAACGGCACCGAACGAATGCGGGGAACGATGACAGAGCAGCCCATCTCGGACACATGGGCCACCGTCCTCGACCGCCTCTCCCATGACGATGCGATCACCCCGATGCTGCAGGGCTTCCTGAACCTCGTCGAGCCGAAGGGCATCGCGGCCGGCACCTTCTACCTCGAGGTTCCAAACGACTTCACGGCGAGCATGCTCAACCAGCGCATGCGGGTGTCGCTCCTCACGGCGATGAGCGCGATCGACTCGCCGTCCTCGGTCACGTCGTTCTACGTGGTCGTGAACCCCGAGCTCGAAGAGGCGCGCGCTCCCGAGCCGCAGTCGCCGGCCCTCGACGACTACCCGAACCCGGTGGAGCTGCACGCCTCTCCGCAGTCGGTGTTCGAGAACACGAGCCCCGATCGGCCACGTGATTCGCGCCTGAACCCGAAGTACTCGTTCGACAGCTTCGTGATCGGGCAGTCGAACCGGTTCGCGCACGCCGCGGCCGTCGCCGTGGCCGAGGCGCCGGCGAAGGCCTACAACCCGCTCTTCATCTACGGCGACTCCGGGCTCGGCAAAACCCACCTCCTGCACGCCATCGGCCACTACGCGATGAGCCTGTATCCCGGCATCCGCGTTCGGTACGTCAGTTCCGAGGAGTTCACGAACGACTTCATCAACTCGATCGCGAACAACCGCGGTTCGCTGTTCCAGCAGCGGTACCGCAACATCGACATCCTGCTGATCGACGACATCCAGTTCCTGCAGGGCAAGGCCGAGACGCAGGAGGCGTTCTTCCACACCTTCAACACCCTGCACGACCACAACAAGCAGGTCGTGATCACGAGCGACGTGCCGCCGAAGCACCTCACCGGCTTCGAGGACCGCATGCGCAGCCGGTTCGAGTGGGGCCTCATCACCGACGTGCAGGCGCCCGACCTCGAGACCCGCATCGCGATCCTGCGCAAGAAGGCGCAGTCCGAGCGGCTCCAGGTGCCCGACGAGATCCTCGAGTACATGGCGTCCAAGGTCTCGAGCAACATCCGCGAGCTCGAGGGCACGCTCATCCGCGTCACCGCGTTCGCGAGCCTGAACCGTACTCCGGTCGACATGCCCCTGGTGCAGACGGTGCTGAAGGACCTGATCACGGATGACACGGACAACGTCGTGGCTCCGGTCGACATCATCACCGCGACGGCGGACTACTTCAAGCTCACCGTCGACGACCTCTACGGCTCGAGCCGCTCGCAGGCCGTCGCCACCGCCCGCCAGATCGCGATGTACCTGTGCCGTGAGCTGACGAGCCTCTCGCTCCCCAAGATCGGGCAGCTGTTCGGCAACCGCGATCACACGACCGTGATGTACGCGAACAAGAAGATCTCCGAGCTCATGAAGGAGCGCCGGTCGATCTACAACCAGGTCACCGAGCTCACCGCGCGCATCAAGCAGGTCAGCCGCTACCGCTGATCCCGACGTCGATTCCGGATGCCGCGAGCCGCCGCCGCGGCATCCGCTCGGCTCGATCGGGGCGCTCAGACGCCCCCTCAGCGCCCTGTGGCGACCGTTCGGCGACGATTCCCACAGCTGTGGAAAAGTTGTGGATTGTTAACGAGCAACCCCGCCACGCCTGTTGAGACGGGCGGTGAGCCTGTGCACAACCGCCGGATCGCCGGATGGCCGGCCAACGGCATCGGCCTCCAAACCCACACGCTGTGCACAGATGGAATGGGTCGACTCGGGCGTCGTTCCGCGGATCACTGAACACCATCCACAGTTTCCACAGCGGTTAACACCGTTAAGAGAGAACTGGTTAACCGGGGGATCCCGACAACATCGAGATCGGGGAGCGCTCGGCGCTCTGCGCGGCGGAATGTCCCCGCGCCGCGCGAAGCAGGCCCGCTAGCATGGGAGCCACCCAGCGACATCCACGACGGGAGAACCGTGAAGTTCCAGGTCAATCGCGACGTCTTCAGTGAGGCCGTCTCCTTCGCCGTCAAACTCCTGCCCCAGCGCACCACGCTCCCGATCCTCTCCGGCGTCCTCATCCGGGCGAACGCCGACGGACTGGTCCTCTCCTCCTTCGATTACGAGGTCTCGTCGCAGACCGAGATCCAGGCCGATGTCGAGGAGCCCGGCACCGTGCTCGTCTCCGGCCGGCTGCTCGCCGAGATCGCGGGTCGCCTTCCCAATGCGCCGGTGCGCGTGGCGACCGAGGAGTCGCGCATCCAGGTGAGCTGCGGCTCGGCGAGCTTCACCCTCCTCTCGATGCCCGTCGAGGAATACCCGTCGATTCCCGAGATCGGCGCCGAGTCCGGCGTCGTGCCCGCCGAGGAGTTCGCCTCGGCCGTCGCGCAGGTCGCGGTCGCCGCATCCCGCGACGACGTCACCCCCGTCATCACCGGCGTGCAGCTCGAGGTCCGTGAGAACAACCTCAGCCTGGTCGCCACCGACCGCTACCGCGTCGCCGTCCGCGAGATCGACTGGGACGGCGGCAACGTCGGCGGCGGCGAGGACACCGTCACCGCGCTCGTTCCCGCCCGCACCCTCCAGGAGGTCGGCAAGACCTTCGGGCACTCCGGCACGATCTCGGTCGCCATCACGAGCCGCGACGACCGCGAGCTCATCGCGTTCAGCGCCGAGAAGAAGACGGTCACCTCACTGCTCATCAAGGGCAACTTCCCACCCGTGCGCCGCCTCTTCCCCGAGACGGTCGACAACTACGCGGTGATGAACACCGCCGACCTCATCGAGGCGACCCGTCGTGTCGCCCTCGTCCTCGAGCGCGAGGCCGCCCTCCGCTACAGCTTCTCGGCCGACGGACTCACACTCGAGGCGATCGGCAGCGAGCAGGCCCAGGCGTCCGAGACCATCGACGCGATCCTCACCGGCGACGACACCGTGGTGTCGCTGAAGCCGCAGTTCCTCCTCGACGGCCTCGGCGCCGTGCACTCCGAGTTCGTTCGCATCTCGTTCACCAAGACCGAGAACCCCAACAAGCCCGGCCCCGTGCTCATCACCAGCCAGACCTCGCGCGAGCAGGCCGGCGCCGACACCTACCGCTACCTGCTGCAGCCGAACCTGCTGCTGCGCTGAGTCCGGTCGCGGCGCCACGAGGCGACCCCGCCTCGCCGTCGGTGGCGCGGGGTAGCRTTGGTTCGTTCGGATTCGAAGGGAGCCCCGCGTGCATGTCGCCCGCCTCTCCCTCACCGACTACCGCAACTACGAGCGCGCCGAGCTCGAGCTCGGGCCGGGTGCCACGGTGCTCGTGGGCCGCAACGGCCAGGGCAAGACCAACCTGGTCGAATCGATCGGCTACCTCTCGACGCTCGGCTCGCACCGAGTGTCGAGCGACCAGCCGCTGATCCGGGCGGGGGCGGATGCCGCGATCGTGCGGGCGCTGCTCGCCCACGGCGAGCGAGAGCTGCTCGTCGAATTGCAGCTCAACCGGCAGGGCGCCAATCGCGCCCAGCTCAACCGTTCTCCCGTGAAGACGCGCGAGCTCCCGCGCTACACGCACAGCGTGCTGTTCGCGCCTGAGGACCTCGCGATCGTCCGAGGCGAGCCCTCGGTTCGCCGCCGCATGCTCGACGAGCTGCTCGTGCAGCGCACACCACGGCTCTCGGGCGTCATGGCCGACTACGAGCGAGTGCTCAAGCAGCGCAACTCGCTCCTGAAGAGCGCCCGAGCCCGAGGCCTCTCGGCCGAGCGGCTGCCCACCCTCGACATCTGGGACGAACGGCTCGTCGACCTCGGCTCGGAGCTGATCGACCAGCGCCTCACGCTCATCGACGAGCTGGCCGGGCCGCTCGCCGCCGCCTACCACTCGATCGTCGACGCCGACCACGCGCCGTCGTTGCAACCGTCGCTGTCGATCGACGGTGCCGATCCCGACGACGACGCCCCTGCGGCATCCGTCTCGGCATCGGGGTCGGCGTCGGCACCCGACGCCGACGCGCCCGCGGCATCCGACACCCGCTCCCGGTTCACGTCGGCATTGCAGGTGTTGCGCCCGAAGGAGCTCGAGCGCGGTATCACCCTCGCGGGTCCGCACCGCGACGACGTGCTGCTGCTGCTCAACGGACTGCCGGCCAAGGGATACGCGAGTCACGGTGAATCGTGGTCGTTCGCGCTCGCCCTGCGCCTCGCGTCCGCCGAGCTCCTGCGCCGGGACTCGTCCACCGGCGATCCCGTGCTCGTGCTCGACGACGTCTTCGCCGAGCTCGACCGGTTGCGCCGGCAGCGACTGGCCGAGGCGATCGTCGGCTTCGAGCAGGTGCTGGTCACCGCCGCGGTGCTCGAGGATGTGCCCGAGCCGCTCACGGCGCGCATCGTGCACATCGAGTCCGGCCGCATCGTCGAGTCCGCCGGCATCGTCGAGTCCGAGGCGACGACCGATGTCTGACGCCTCCAGGTCCGAGGCCGCCCGGGTCTACCAGCACTTCCGCGAGATCTTCGGCGACGCCCGGCCGCGACCCGGCCGGGCCAGAGCCCGCACCCGCGAGGTATCCGGCAGTGAGCCGTTCACCCCCGGCCGCGACCCGAAACCGCTCGCGGCGGCGATCGACGGACTCACGACGCAGCTCGGATGGTCGGCACCGCTCTCCCAGCATGAGGTGCTCGCCTCGTGGGCAGAGGTCGCGGGCGACGAGATCGCGAAGCACTCCGACGCGATCGCCATCGAGGGCGGGGTGCTGCAGGTGCGGTGCGAGTCCACCGCCTGGGCCACGCAGCTGCGGCTGATGCGCACCGACCTGCTCACGCGCATCCTCGACAGGTACCCCGGCGCGGGGGTCGAGATGATCCGCTTCCAAGGGCCGGATGCCCCCACCTGGAAAAGGGGTCCCAGATCGGTTCCAGGGCGTGGTCCGCGCGATACCTACGGCTGACACGGCAAATTCGGTCACTTCGCCTGTTCGATCGCCTCAGATCGGCGCTTCCGGGTCGGTGAGCACCCTCCGTTTGATAGGATGAAGGGTCGCCAGAATGACGGTCAGGAGCCCGATTCACACATGACAGCCGAACCCACGAAGGCCCAACAGTCGCCGGCATACGGTGCTGATGAGATCCAGGTACTCGAGGGCCTCGAAGCGGTTCGCAAGCGGCCGGGTATGTACATCGGCTCGACGGGTCCCCGAGGCCTGCACCATCTCGTCTCCGAGATCGTCGACAACTCGGTCGACGAAGCGCTTGCGGGCCACGCCACGACCATCGACGTCACGATCCTGGCCGACGGCGGCGTTCGGGTCATCGACGACGGCCGCGGCATCCCGGTCGACGTCCACAAGACCGAGGGTCGTTCCACGGTCGAGGTCGTGCACACCGTGCTTCACGCCGGCGGCAAGTTCGGCGGCGGCGGATACGCGGTCTCGGGTGGGCTCCACGGCGTCGGGGCATCCGTCGTCAACGCGCTCTCGTCCAAGTTCGACGTGGCGGTGCGCCGCCAGGGCCACGTGTGGCGCCAGTCGTTCACCGTCGGCGTGCCCGACGCCCCGCTCTCGAAGGACGAGCCGAGCGACGAGACCGGCACCATGACGACGTTCTGGCCGAGCCCCGACATCTTCGAGACCGTCGAGTTCGACTACGAGACGCTCCGAGCACGGTTCCAGCAGATGGCGTTCCTCAACAAGGGCCTGCGCATCACCCTGACCGACGAGCGCGTCGGCCACGTCGACATCGATCCAGACGACACCGCAGAGACCGAGGGTGAGGCCGCGGCCCCGCGCACCGACACCTTCCTGTACGAGCGCGGACTGGTCGACTACGTCGAGTACCTGAACCGCTCGAAGAAGTCCGACCTCGTGAACGAGGAGATCATCTCCTTCGAGACCGAGGACACGGAGCGCAAGATCGCCCTCGAGGTCGCGATGCAGTGGACGACGGCCTACACCGAGTCGGTCCACACCTACGCGAACACGATCAACACGCACGAGGGCGGCACGCACGAGGAGGGGTTCCGGGCGGCGCTCACCACCCTCATCAACCGCTACGCGCGCGAGAAGGGCATCCTCAAGGAGAAGGACGACAACCTCTCCGGCGACGACGTGCGCGAAGGCCTCACCGCGGTCATCTCGGTGAAGCTCTCCGAGCCGCAGTTCGAGGGCCAGACCAAGACGAAGCTCGGCAACACCGAGGCGAAGTCGTTCGTGCAGAAGGTCACGGGCGACCAGCTCACCGACTGGTTCGAGCGCAACCCCGGCCCGGCCCGCGACATCATCCGCAAGGCGATCCAGGCGGCGACCGCGCGCCTCGCGGCGCGCAAGGCCCGCGAGGCCACGCGCCGGAAGGGCCTGCTCGAGTCGGGCGGCATGCCCGGCAAGCTGAAGGACTGCTCGTCGAAGGACCCCTCGGTCTCCGAGATCTTCATCGTCGAGGGCGACTCGGCCGGCGGCTCGGCCGTGCAGGGCCGCAACCCCGAGACGCAGGCGATCCTGCCGCTGCGCGGCAAGATCCTCAACGTCGAGAAGGCCCGCCTCGACCGGGCCCTCGCGAACAACGAGGTGCAGGCCATGATCACGGCGTTCGGCGCCGGCATCGGCGAGGACTTCAACCCCGAGAAGGCCAGGTACCACAAAATCGTGCTCATGGCCGACGCCGACGTCGACGGCCAGCACATCACGACGCTGCTGCTCACGCTGGTGTTCCGTTACATGCGCCCGCTCATCGAGCTCGGCTACGTGTACCTCGCGCAGCCGCCGCTGTACCGCCTCAAGTGGACCAACGCCGAGCACCAGTTCGTGTACTCCGACAAGGAGCGCGACGCGCTGCTCGCCGACGGCACGGCGAAGGGCTGGCGCATCCCCAAGGACAACGGGATCCAGCGCTACAAGGGTCTCGGCGAGATGAACCACCAGGAGCTCTGGGAGACCACGATGAATCCCGAGACCCGCACCCTGCTCCAGGTGACCATGGACGACGCGGCCGCCGCCGACGAGATCTTCTCGACCCTGATGGGCGAGGACGTCGAGAGCCGCCGCAACTTCATCCAGAAGAACGCGAAGGACGTGCGCTTCCTTGACATCTGACACCGTGAACCCCGGCACCGACGCGAACGACGAGGGCCCCGGCATCCACGGCCGGATCGACCAGGTCGACCTGCAGCTCGAGATGCAGCGGTCGTACCTCGACTACGCGATGAGCGTGATCGTCGGGCGCGCGCTGCCCGACGTGCGCGACGGCCTGAAGCCTGTGCACCGCCGCGTGATCTACGCGATGTACGACGGCGGATACCGCCCCGACAAGTCGTTCTCGAAGTGCGCCCGCGTGGTCGGCGACGTGATGGGGCAGTTCCACCCGCACGGTGACACCGCGATCTACGACGCCCTCGTGCGCCTCGTGCAGCCCTGGAGCCTGCGCTACCCGCTCGCGCTCGGACAGGGCAACTTCGGCTCGCCGGGCAACGACGGTGCGGCCGCCCCCCGGTACACCGAGACGAAGATGGCCCCGCTCGCGCTCGAGATGGTGCGCGACATCGAGAAGGACACCGTCGACTTCCAGGACAACTACGACGGCCACACGCAGGAGCCGTCGATCCTGCCCTCGCGGTTCCCCAACCTCCTCGTCAACGGGTCCGTCGGCATCGCCGTCGGCATGGCGACGAACATCCCGCCGCACAMTCTCCGTGAGGTGGCATCCGGCGCCCAGTGGTACCTGGAGCACCCCGAGGCCTCCCGCGAGGAGCTGCAGGAAGCGCTCATGCAGCGCATCAAGGGCCCCGACTTCCCGACCGGCGCCCAGATCCTCGGCGTCAAGGGCATCACCGACGCCTACCGCACCGGCCGCGGGTCGATCACGATGCGTGCCGTCGTCTCGGTCGAGGAGCTGCAGGGTCGCACCTGCCTCGTCGTCACCGAGCTGCCGTACCAGGTGAACCCCGACAACCTCGCGATCAAGATCGCCGACCTCGTGAAGGACGGCAAGATCGGCGGCATCGCCGACATCCGTGACGAGACCTCGGGCCGCACCGGCCAGCGCCTCGTCATCGTGCTGAAGCGCGACGCGGTGGCGAAGGTCGTGCTGAACAACCTGTACAAGCACACCCAGCTGCAGGACAACTTCGGCGCGAACATGCTGGCGATCGTCGACGGCGTGCCCCGCACGCTCTCGATCGACGGCTTCATCGCGCACTGGGTCGACCACCAGATCGACGTCATCGTGCGGCGCACCCAGTTCCTCCTCCGCGAGGCCGAGGCGCGCATGCACATCCTGCGCGGCTACCTCAAGGCGCTCGACGCGCTCGACGAGGTCATCGCGCTCATCCGCCGCTCGCCCACGGTCGAGGAGGCCCGCGACGGCCTCATCGACCTGCTCGACATCGACGAGCTCCAGGCGCGCGCGATCCTCGAGCTGCAGCTGCGCCGCCTCGCGGCCCTCGAGCGCCAGAAGATCATCGAGGAGGCCGAGAAGCTCGAGGCCGAGATCGCGGACTACCGCGAGATCATCGCCTCGCCGGCCCGCCAGCGCACGATCGTCTCCGACGAGCTCGCCGAGATCGTCGCGAAGTTCGGCGACGACCGACGCACGCACATCCTGCCGGGCTACGACGGCGACATGTCGGTCGAGGACCTCATCCCCGAAGAGGAGATGGTCGTCACCGTCACGCGCGGCGGGTACGTCAAGCGCACCCGCAGCGACAACTACCGCTCGCAGCACCGCGGCGGCAAGGGCGTCAAGGGCGCGCAGCTCCGCGCCGACGACGTGGTCGAGCACTTCTTCGTGACCACCACGCATCACTGGCTCCTCTTCTTCACGAACATGGGCCGCGTGTACCGGGCGAAGGCGTACGAGATCGCCGAGGGCGGACGCGACGCGAAGGGCCAGCACGTCGCCAACCTGCTCGAGATGCAGCCCGACGAGCAGATCGCCGAGATCCTCGACATCCGCGACTACGAGGTGGCGAAGTACCTGGTGCTCGCCACGCACGACGGCCTCGTGAAGAAGACCGAGCTCACCGCCTACGACACCAACCGCTCGCGCGGGGTCATCGCGATCAACCTCCGCGAGGGCGACGAGCTCGTCTCGGCGATGCTCGCCGACGAGGACGACGAGATCCTGCTCGTGTCGAAGAAGGGCATGTCGCTGCGCTTCGAGGCGACCGACGAGGCGCTGCGGCCCATGGGCCGTTCGACGTCGGGCGTGAAGGGCATGAGCTTCCGCGACGGAGACAGCCTGCTCGAGGCATCCGTCGTCGCGCATTCGAACGGTGACACCGAGGTCGAGACCCCGGAATCCGGCCCCGACGACGCCGGCCAGAAGCTCAGCCCATCCGACACCTACGTGTTCGTCGTCACCGAGGGCGGCTTCGCGAAGCGCACGCGCGTCGAGGACTACCGCAAGCAGCAGCGCGGCGGACTCGGCATCAAGGTGGCCAAGCTGAGCGACGACCGCGGCGATCTCGCCGGCGCGCTCATCGCCTCACGGGCCGACGAGGTGCTGGTGGTTCTTGCCAGCGGCAAGGTGGTACGCTCTGACGTCGCCGAGGTTCCCGCCAAGGGCAGGGACACGATGGGCGTCGTCTTCGCGAAGTTCGCGGACGACGACCGGATCATCGCCATCGCGAAGAATTCCGAACGGAATCTCGTGGAGGAGGCCGCAGAGTCAGAAGCGGCCGAGCCCGCGGGAGAGGAGTAACCGTCTATGAGTAGCGTCGCCGAGAAGCTGGCCCGCAAGTCCAACCGCCGGCCCCCGGCAAAGCAGGTGCGCCTGCGCCTGGTCTACATCGACTTCTGGTCGGCGGTGAAGCTCTCGTTCCTCGTGGCCGTCTGCTTCGCGGTGATCAGCATCGTCGTGACGTTCCTCATCCACACGGTGCTGAGCTCCACCGGCATCTTCGAGCAGGTCAACTCGCTGGTGCAGGATGTCGCGGGCTCGAGTGGCGACCTCACGTCGGTGCTCTCGCTCGGCAACGTCATGGGCTTCGCGGTCGTGGCGGCCCTGCTCAATCTCGTCGTGACCACCGCGCTCGGCGCGATCATCGCCGTGCTCTACAACCTCAGCGTCAAGATCACCGGCGGCCTGCTCGTCGGGTTCACCAACAACTGACGCGAGGCTCGGCTCGATTCGGAGATTCCTGCAGCGTCAGGTAGTCTTTCCTTCGGCCGAAATTCGGGGATATAGCTCAGGCGGTTAGAGCGCTTCGCTGATAACGAAGAGGTCCGAGGTTCAAGTCCTCGTATCCCCACTCCGATAATTCCAAAGCCGCGGATGTCACGGCATCCGCTCCGGGGCCTTAGCTCAGTTGGTAGAGCGCCTGCTTTGCAAGCAGGATGTCAGGAGTTCGAATCTCCTAGGCTCCACAGTATTCACGGCATTCCCGGCCGCCTCACTCGCAGCACCCCGTCAGACCGTTCGGTCGTGGTTCACATCTGATGGTGCTACTGATGAAGAATCTTCATTGGTTGGAGCAGGCGACGATGACCACCGCTGAACCACCGAGACGACCGGGCCGAGCCCGGTTGGCGCGGATCGCCGCAGCCTCGGCGCTCGCCTTGGCAGCAGGTGCGATCGGGATCGTCGCGGGGCAGGCCGCCCCGCCGGCGGACGGGCCCGACGCGGACCGCGGCGGGACATCCGCGGCTCGCACGACGATGGCCACGCCAGAGGTCGTCGTCGTGCACGGCGGGATACCCACTGCTGGCACGACCACGGCCACGCCCGAGGTCGTCGCCGTGTGGGCCAGGATGCACCAGGGCTGGATCTTCGTGTACGACGACGGACGGGTGCTCTCCCATCGCGATGTCGGCCCCATCCTCGAACGCCACCTCAGCCTCCACGGCGTCGACCTCATCCGCCGTGGGATTCTCGAGCCACAGGATCTGGAGCTGTACCTGAGCATGACCGTGCCTGCCTCGGCGTGGTCCGACCCGATCCCCGATGTCGTCCTGCCCGAGCGGTATGCCGTGTGCAAGATCGACGCGGACGGCACTTCCCAGCACGGAGAGGTGCTGGGAGACGTGGGATCGATCTGGCGTCGCCTGCCTGCCGAGCAGCAGGCGCTCTTCCGTGCCGGCCGCGTCCTCAGCTTCGCGGTCGATGCGGCCGACGACACCAGCCCCTACCTCGGGCAGGACGGTCATCACATCGAACGAGGTCCCGGGGCCGCCTGCTTCGTGCTGAGTCCGGCCCAGGCGCGAGCGGTCTGGTCGCAGACGCGGGCGCCGGGGGACTCCTCAGGGGAAGCCGGTGAGCTGCTGCCGGGCGACTCGAGCGTCGCCGAACCGCTCGGGGTCGCCCACGCGGACTTCCGGTTCCTCGCCGTGCCGTTGCTGCCCCACGGCGGTGGGATCTTCTGGGGCGGGTGACGCAGACGGGCTGCGATGGGCCACGAGTACAGTGTCGGGATGGACATCCGCATCGCCGCGTATGGCGTGATCATCCGCGACGGGCAGATCCTGCTCTCGCACTGGAACGAGCACGGACGGTCGGGCTGGACCCTGCCCGGGGGTGGCATCGAGGAGGCGGAGCATCCCGTCGCCGCGGCGAAGCGCGAGATCTTCGAGGAGACCGGCTACGAGGCATCCATCGACCAACTGCTCGGCATCGACACCATGGTCGTGCCCGCGGCCCGACGCCACTCGGGCACCGATCCGCTCTACGCCATGCGGATCGTGTACCGCGCGACGGTGGTCGGCGGCGACCTCCGCAACGAGGTCGGCGGCTCGAGCGACGAGGCGCGT
>NZ_JBFUCL010000031.1:0-22121 GCF_056405255.1 Agromyces sp. P1_H4
CTCCTGCTACGGCTTCGACGGCGACGGGCGGATGCTGCTGACTCGCCGTGCGCTCGCGAAGCGCACGTGGCCCGGGGTGTGGACGAACACGTGCTGCGGCCACCCCTCGCCCGGCGAGGACCTGGAGGCGGCCGTCGAGCGGCGGCTGCGGTTCGAGCTCGGGGTCGCGCCCATCTGGGTGCGAGTCGTGCTGCCCGACTTCCGCTACCGCGCGGTCGCACCCGACGGCCTCGTCGAGCACGAGGTCTGCCCGGTGGTCTTCGCCGAGCTGCCGACCGACCTCGACCCCGCGCCGGAGGAGGTCATGGACTGGCGCTGGGTGGACCCCGCCGACTTCCTCCGGGTGGTGGACGCGATGCCGTCGGTGCTCAGTCCGTGGAGCGTGCTGCAGGGCCTCGAGCTGCGGGCGGCCGGGGCGTTCGGGGGTGTGCCGTGACGAGCGTGGGCCCGACGACGTGACGACCGAAAGGGGGGCGCCCTTGCGACCACGATCGGGGAACTTCGAACGCCGATTGTGGAAGAATGGACAGATGACCGACATAAGTCGCACCGGCCAGGACGGGCACATCACCGCTCTCGGATCCTCCGTCGCCAGTGACCTGTTCCAGATCCTGCGCGACGGGCGTCCCCGCACCCGCACCGAGCTCTCGGCCATGACGGGCCTCGCCCGGTCGACGGTGGCACTCCGCATCGACGCCCTGATGAAGCTCGGGCTCGTCGGCCCGGTCGGCGACGCGGTCTCGACCGGTGGGCGACCGTCGTCCCAGTTCGCCATCGCGGCGAGCGGGCGCGTCGTGCTCGGCGTCGATGTCGGCGCCTCCCACGTGCGTATCGCCGTCAGCGATCTCACCGGCCGCATCCAGGCCGAGAGCAGCGAGCCCATCCGCGTCGCCGAGGGTCCCGAGGCGGTGCTCACGTGGGTCTCGGGGGCGGCGCAGGAGCTGCTCGACCGGCTCGGCCGTTCGCCCGCCGACCTGCTCGCCATCGGCATCGGGCTCCCGGGTCCCGTCGAGCACAGCTCCGGCCGGCCGATCAACCCGCCGATCATGCCCGGTTGGGACCGCTTCGACGTGCCGGGCTGGTTCCACGGCACCTTCGACGCCCCCGTGCTCGTCGACAACGACGTGAACATCATGGCGCTGGGCGAGCGCGAGCTCTCCTGGCCGGAGGTCGACCACCTCATCTTCGTCAAGGTGGCGACCGGCATCGGGTCGGGCGTCATCTCGGGTGGCATCCTCCAGCGTGGCGCACAGGGCACCGCTGGTGACATCGGGCACGTGCACGTGGCACGCGGCGCCGACGTGCCCTGCCAGTGCGGCAACCGCGGATGCCTCGAGGCCCTCGCCTCGGGTCCGGCCCTCGCGCGCGACCTGCGCGACACCGGCATGTCGCCCGAGTCCAGCCAAGACGTGGTCGAGCTCGTGAAGGGCGGCAACATCACCGCCATCCAGGCCGTGCGCCAGGCCGGTCGCGACATCGGCGAGGTGCTCACCACCTGCGTCAGCCTGATCAACCCGTCGGTCATCGTCATCGGCGGCTCGCTCGCCCAGGCGGGCGAGCACCTCATCGCGGGGGTCCGCGAGATCGTCTACACGCGGTCGATGCCGCTCGCCACCGAGCACCTGCAGATCACGCAGTCCAAGGCCGGGGCGGATGCCGCGGTGCTCGGCGCCTGCATGCTCGCGATCCACCACGCGCTGTCGCCCTCGAACATCGAGGAGATGGTGGTCGGCGCGCCGACCGCGGCGAAGGTCTGAAGCGCGGCGAGGCCGGTACCACGCGAAGACATACGACGGATGCCCCGGGGCCGCCCCGGGGCATCCGTCGTATGTCGGGCCGTGCTCGGCGTTAGTCGGCCTTGGTGCTGAACGCGGCGTCGAAGGCTGCGTCGGGAGCGTCGAATGCCAGCCGTCGCACGAACTCGATGGCCTCGGGTGCGCCGAGCAGGCGGTCCATGCCGGCATCCTCCCACTCGATGGAGATCGGGCCCTGGTAGCCGATGGTGTTGAGCATGCGGAACGCGTCCTCCCAGGGCACGTCGCCGTGCCCCGTGGAGATGAAGTCCCAGCCGCGGCGCGGGTCGGCCCACGCGAGGTGCGAGCCGAGCCGGCCGTTGCGACCGTTCACCATGCGCTTGCGCGTGTCCTTGCAGTCGACGTGGTAGATCCGGTCGCGGAAGTCCCAGAGGAAGCCGACGGGGTCCAGGTCCTGCCAGACCATGTGGCTCGGGTCCCAGTTCAGGCCGAACGCCGGTCGGTGGTCGATGGCCTCGAGGGTGCGGATCGTCGTCCAGTAGTCATAGGCGATCTCGGAGGGGTGCACCTCGTGGGCGAAGCGCACGCCCACCTCGTCGAACACGTCGAGGATCGGGTTCCAGCGGTCGGCGAAGTCCTGGTAGCCGGCGTCGATCGCCTCCTGGGCGACGGGCGGGAACATCGCGATGTACTTCCAGATCGCCGAGCCGGTGAAGCCCACCACGGTGTCGACGCCGAGGCGCGCGGCGAGGCGCGCGGTGTTCTGCATCTCTTCGGCGGCGCGTCGACGCACGCCCTCGGGATCGCCGTCGCCCCACACGCGTTCCCGAAGGATGCCCTGGTGGCGAGCGTCGATGGGGTCGTCGCACACGGCCTGGCCGGTGAGATGGTTGGAGATCGCCCACACCTTGAGCCCGTGCCGTTCGAGCAGGGCGAGCCGGTCGGCGATGTAGTCGTCGTCGTCCCAGCGCCACGGGTCGAGGTGGTCGCCCCAGCATGCGAGCTCGAGCCCGTCGTAGCCCCATGAGGCGGCGAGGCGTGCGACCTCCTCGAGTGGCAGGTCGGCCCACTGGCCGGTGAACAGGGTGATCGGTCGAGTCACTGGATCCTCCTTGATGCGTTCGTGACGTGGTTGCTCGGGTCGGGTTCAGGCGGTCGGCGTCCAGACGCCGTTCGCCTGGGAGCTCTGCTCGACGGCGCCGAGGACGCGCTGCACCTGGAGCCCGTCGGCGAACGACGGCGTCGGCTGCACGCCCGCGGCGATCGCCTCGACGAAGTCCTTCGCCTGGTGGGCGAACCCGTGCTCGTAGCCGAGCATATGACCGGCGGGCCACCAGGCGTCGAGATACGGATGCTCCGGCTCGGTGACCAGGATCTTCGTGAACCCCTGGCGGTCCGACGGTGCGGTGCGGTCGTAGTACTGCAGCGCGTTCATGTCCTCGAGGTCGAAGGCGACGGCGCCCCGTGATCCCGAGACCTCGATGCGGAGGGCGTTCTTGCGCCCCGTGCTCATGCGGGAGGCGACGAACGAGCCGAGTGCGCCGCCCTCGAAGCGTCCGGTGAACAGGGCGACGTCGTCGACGGTCACGGCGCCGATGCCGGCGCCCGCTGTGCCGGAGAGTCCGCTGCCCTCGGCGAGGAGCGGCCGCTCGGCGACCACGGTGTCGATGGTGCCGGCGACGCCGGTGAGGCGCTGGCCGGTGATGAACTGGGCGAGGTCGATGGCGTGGGCGCCGATGTCACCGAGGGCGCCCGAACCCGCGTGCTCCTTCTGCAGGCGCCACGCGAGGGGCGCGGACTCGTCGACGAGCCAGTCCTGCAGGTACTCGGCGCGCACGCTGCGCACGTCGCCGATGGCGCCGCGCGCGACCAGGTCCCGGGCGAACGTCGCAGCCGGAACCCGGCGGTAGGTGAACCCGACCATGGCGAAGACGCCTCGAGTGGCGGCGCGTTCGGCGGCGGCGGCCATCATCTCGGCCTCGGCCACGGAGTTGGCGAGCGGCTTCTCGCAGAGCACGTGCTTGCCGGCCTGGAGGGCGGCGATGGCGATCTCGGCGTGGGAGTCGCCCGGGGTCACGATGTCGATGACGTCGATGTCATCGCGCGCGATCGCCGCGCGCCAGTCGGTGGAGGTGTCGGCCCATCCCCACTTGTCGGCGGCGGATACGACCGCGCCGCCGTTGCGGCCCACGAGCAGCGCCATGTCGGGCGTCGCCGGCAGGTCGAAGAACCGTGGCGCCACGCGCCACCCCTGCGAATGCGCGGCTCCCATGAATCCGTAGCCGATCATGGCTACCCGCATCGAGGTCATCGTTCTCTCTCTCATCGGCCTCGACGGGCCGGTCCGGGGCGGACGCCCGAGGCGGTCGGCAGGTACGTGTCGACGTTGTCGGCCGTGACGACGGGCGCGTAGAGCACCACGCGGTTGGGCACGTCCTGCTCGACGAGGTCGCCGAGCGCCTTGTTCTGGGCGATGAGTCGCGCGAGCGCGACGCCGTCGGCACCCTGGGTCGACGGGTAGATGACCGTCGCCTCGAGCACGCTGTTGCCGGCCTTGATGGCCTCCATGGCGTTCTTCGAGCCGGCGCCGCCGACCATGAAGAACTCGTCGCGACCCGCGGCGTCGATCGCCGCGAGGACGCCGACACCCTGGTCGTCGTCGTGGTTCCAGATGGCGTCGATCTTCGGCGCGGCGGCCAGCAGCTGCGATGCGGCGGCCTCACCGCCCTGGACCGTGAAGTCCGCGGCGACGCGGTTGCTCACCTCGAGCCCGCAGTCCTCGAGCGCATCGGCGAAGCCCTTCGAGCGGTCCTGCGTGAGCGGGAGCGAGTCGATGCCGGCGATCTCCGCGACGACGGCGTCGGGGTTGTCGCCGAGCTTCTCGCAGATGTAGGTGCCGGCACTGACGCCCATGCCGTAGTTGTCGCCGAGCACCGTGGTGCGGGCGGCGAACGGGCTGGAGAACTCGCGGTCGACGTTGATGACCGGGATCCCGGCCTCCATCGCCTTGATCGCGACCTCGGTCAGCGCGGCGCCGTCGGTCGGCAGCAGCACGATGGCGTCGACGCCGTCGTTGATGAAGGTCTCGACCTGGCTGATCTGCAGGTTGGCGTCGTTCGTGCCCTCGGCGACGACGAGCTCGACGTCGTCGTACTTCTCGGCCTCGGCGATGGCGCCCGAGTTGATGGCGCCGAGCCAGCCGTGGTCGGCTGCGGGGCCGGAGAAGCCGATGGTGACGGTGTCACCGGACTCGCTGTTGTTCGCATTGTTGGTGGGGCCGCTGTTGCCCTCCTCGGCGCCGGCCGTGCAGCCGGTCACGAGACCGGCGACCACGAGGGCGCCGGCTGCGGCGAACATGCGCCGTCGGGTGCGCGCTGTGCGCATGTGTCCTCCAAATGTGAGTGATTCGCAGACGTGCCGGCGAGGATTCTCGACCCTGGCACGGCTGCCCCGGAGGGTAGCTCAGCCGCGTCGTCCGCGCTGACAACGTCAACGTAGCATAAGTGGCGTCTTGCTTGGCAACTTAAGTTTGTTCGTCGTCATAAATCGCCGACGCCCGCCCCGGCAGTCCTCATTCCGGCGGACGCCCGATCGTCGCTGTTTTCCTCGTTGTGAGGCTGGCCGAGAGCCGGGCGCATCTGTTATGTTCATCACATGATCAAAGGTGATAATCCAGCGTCATTACTTTCGATGCGCGGGATCACGAAGGCGTTCGCCGGAGTTCCCGCCCTCCGTGGCGTCGATCTCGACGTGGTCGCCGGCGAGGTGCACTGCGTCCTCGGGCAGAACGGCGCCGGCAAGTCGACGCTGATCAAGGTCCTCGCGGGCGCGCACCAACCCGACGAGGGCGAGATCATCTGGCAGGGGGAGCGGCGCGACATCCCGAACCCGGTCGCCGCCATCGACATGGGCGTCGCCACGATGTACCAGGAGCTCGACGTCGTCGACGGCCTCACCATCGCGGAGAACATCTTCCTGGGCCACGAGCTCGCCACCGGCGGGGTGCTGCACCGTGCGCGCGCGGCGAAGACGACTCGCGACCTGCTCAAGCGGCTCGGCCACGGCGACCTCTCGCCGCATCGCGAGGTCGGCACGCTCTCCGCCGCCCACAAGCAGATCGTGAGCATGGCGCGTGCGCTGTCGCACGACGCGAAGCTCATCATCATGGACGAGCCGAGCGCGGTGCTCGACGCCGAGGAGGTCAAGAACCTCTTCCGGGTCGTGCACGAGCTGACGGCCCAGGGCATCGCGATCATCTACATCTCGCACCGCCTCGAGGAGATCCGGCAGATCGGCGATCGCATCACCGTCATCAAGGACGGCTCGAGCATGGCGACCGGCCTCCAGGTCGCCGACACGCCGACCCCCGAGCTCATCCGCCTCATGACCGGTCGCAACGTCGAGTTCGTCTTCCCGCCGCAGCGCGACCTCCCGGTCGACGCGCCCGTCGTCCTCGACGTCACCGGCCTCGAACTGCGCGGCACCTTCTCCGACGTCACCTTCCAGGTCCGTGCCGGCGAGGTGGTCGGCCTCGCCGGCCTCGTCGGTTCCGGACGCTCGGAGATCCTCGAGACCATCTACGGGGCCCGCCGCCCGACGGACGGCACGGTCTCGGTGAGCGGCGTTCGGCTTCGTGCGGGCTCCGTGAACTCGGCGGTCGGCGCCGGCGTGGGTCTCTCGCCCGAGGAGCGCAAGAGCCAGGGCCTCCTCCTCGAGGAGCCCATCTTCCAGAACGTGACGCTCTCCTCCTTCGCTCGCTTCGCGCGCGGCGGCGTGCTGAACGAGCGCCGCGAACGCGCGGTCACCCGTGAGCAGATCGACGCGCTCGAACTCCGTCCCGCCGACCCCGACCGCATCACCGGCACCCTCTCGGGCGGCAACCAGCAGAAGATCATGCTCGCGCGCTGGCTCGTGCACGGCACGTCGGTGCTCCTGCTCGACGAGCCGACGCGTGGTGTCGACGTCGGCGCCCGCGCCGAGATCTACGCCCTCATCCGTCGGCTCGCCGACGCCGGCACCGCGATCGTCGTGGTGTCCAGCGAGATCGAGGAGGTCCTCGGGCTCTCCGATCGCGTGCTCGTCATCGGCGACGGCCGCGTCCTCCACATCACCCCAGCCACCGAGATCGACGAGCACGGCGTGCTCGACCTCGTCATGAAAGGAACTGCCGCGTGAGCGAGCAAGCCCCCGTAACCGCACCTCCCACGACCGTCGTCGAACCGAGCCAGAAGCCGTCGGGTGGCGTGGCGAGCCGCCTGCTGAGGGGCGCCGCCGGGCGCAACCTCGGCCTCATCATCGCGCTGCTCCTCCTCATCGCCGTGGGCTGGATCACCGCGGGCCAGACGTTCATGAACGTCGAGAACATGTTGACGATCCTCCGCCTCGCCTCGATCATCGGCGTCATCAGCATCGGCATGACCTTCGTCATCACCGCCGGCGGCATCGACCTCTCGGTCGGTTCCGTCATGGGGCTCGCCAGCGTGGTGGCGTCGTTGTCGTGGATCCAGACCGGGGCGACCCAGTCGAGCTGGCTCCTCATGGTCGTCGTCGCCGTTGCGGTGGGCGGTGTCGCCGGGCTCATCAACGGCATCGTGATCGCCTACGGCAAGGTCGTCCCCTTCATGGCGACACTGGCCATGCTCGTCGCCGCACGGGGCCTCGCCGAACTGTTGTCGAACAGGCAGACGCAGATCGTCACCGTCACCGGATTCCTCGAGTTCTTCCGTGGGGGTTTCCTCGGCGTCCCGTGGCTCATCTGGATCTTCGTCATCGCCGCCGTGGTCGGGTGGTTCCTCCTGGGCCGCACCACGTTCGGACGCCGCACGGTGGCCATCGGCGGCAACTTCGAGGCCACCCGTCTGGCGGGCATCCGCGTGAAGCGCCACCTCGTGTCGCTGTACGTGCTTGTCGGACTCAGCGCCGGCATCGCCGCGGTCATGATGCTGGGCCGCACCACGGCCGGCACCTCCACCCACGGCCAGCTCTACGAGCTCGACGCGATCGCCGCGGTCGTCGTCGGTGGCACGTTGCTCGCGGGTGGGCGAGGCACGATCGTCGGCACGGTGCTCGGCGTGCTGATCTTCACGACGCTCACGAACGTGTTCACGCAGAACAACCTCTCGACCTCGGTGCAGGCGGTCGTGAAGGGCGTCATCATCATCGTGGCCGTGCTCCTGCAGCAGCGCTTCGCGTCCCGTCCGGGTCGTTCGAGCTAGCCGCACCGACCCGCCCGCACGACGGCGCCCCGACGATCTCGCATCGTCGGGGCGCCGTCGCGTGCGCCGGACGGGCCCGGACCACGCCCCCAATCCACGGGCCATTCGCGCCTCGCGCACAGGAGCCGTCGGGGGCCCGGTGTTAGCCTGAGGCGTCTACCTTTCCGGAAGAGGGGTGGCGCTGCGTTCCGGGTCGCGCGTTACGGGTGCGACCCGGAACGCGCCGTTTTCAGCCGGGTCTCACCGGCCGGATGCCGCCCCGCGACGTGCTCCTCCTAGGGCTCGATTCCCGCCTCGCACCCTCAGGCATGATGGAGCTCGGCTGGGTCGGTCCCGGGGCCGCTGCGTGGGCTCGGCCGCATCGGCTCGGCTGCGTCGGGTCCTCGAGACATGCGGAAAGCCCCGGTCCGCCGTGTCGGCGAACCGGGGCTTCCGGATCGTGGCGCCCTACGGGAGCCGCTGCTGGATGTCGGCGATCACCGCCTCGGCCCCACGGATCACGAGGGCCGCCGCGTCGGCGTCGGTGCGGATCCGCGTCGGAGCCTTGTCGACGATGAACTGCAGCTTGCTGATCGCCGTCGTCGTGTCCCCGGCGGCCAGCGCCGCGTCGGCCTCCGCCAGCGTGTCGCCGAAGGACGCCTTCACGCCCTGCGTGATGCGCTTGTCGGCCTTGAGTGCCGCGAGCAGGTCACGGATGTCTTCCGTCGACGTCGTGAACGCCAGCTGGTCGAGCTCCACTCCACCGGTGCTGGTCACGTAGACCCGATCCGTGCCCTCGGGCACGCTCACGAGCGGCGACGAGACCTCCTGCCAGGCGCCGCTCGTGTTCGCGACGTCGATGGTCAGGAACGGCTCGGCGTCGGCCGCACCCCAGCGCAGCGACAGCGTGCCCGTGCCGATGGCGCGAGCCTCGACGCCGGTGATGCCGATGAGGTTCACCGGGTCGTAGGCCAGCCAGTCGCCCGCGTCGAACGAGATGACCTTGCGCACGCCGTGCGCCGTCGTGTCGTCGACGATCTGCGTGCCGCCGCTGGTGGCGTCGGCGTGCTCCGCCTGCAGCTCGCGCGGGTTGAGCAGCGTCACCGCGTCGCCCAGCAGGGCCGGGGCGGTCGCAGTGCCGGCGTCGGTGTACGACGCGCCGATCACACCGTAGATGTTCTCGGTCTCGCCGTGCCCCGCCTCGGACTGCGTCTCGATGGTGGCGGTGCATCCGGTGCCCGTGAACAGCGGGTGGGCGTGGGTGTTGTCGTGGCCGAGGCCGTAGCTCCACAGCACCCGGCTGCAGTCGATCGTCTCCTCGGGGTCGGTGACCTTCACCTCGAAGGCGACCTGGTCCCCCCAGTCGGTGAACGAGCCGTTCTCGGGGGTGACGATCTCCACGATCGGAGCCGTGTTGCCGACGGTGATCACGACCGAGGTCAGGCTCACGCGTCCGCCGCTGTCGGTCACCCGCACGCGAGCCGTGTACTGACCGTCTTCGGTGTAGGTGTGGCTGATCTCGGCGGGTCCCTCGGTGAACGTGCCCGTGCCCTCGAGGTCCCACGCGAAGCTGAGCGCGAGGTCGTCGGGGTGGGTGCTGCCGGCCGCTGAGAAGTCGACCTCGAGCGGGCCGTGGCCCGACGTGACCGACGCGGTGAGGTCGGCGCGGGGACCCTTCGTGCCCACGGTGTAGTCGACGCGGTAGAGGCCGGCATCGGGGTTCGGCCGGAAGAAGCCGTCCCCGTAGTCGAGGACGTAGAGCGAGCCGTCGGGGCCGAACTCGAGGTCCATCACGTTGTCCCACACGGGCATGCCCGCCGCGGTGAGGGCGGAGTTCGGCAGGAACTCCTGGATCTTCGTCACCTCGCCGTCGGGGTCCTCCTGGTCGAACACGAAGATCCGGTCGCGCGAGAACTCGGCCATGATCGGCTTGCCGCTCCAGTAGGAGGGGAACTTCGTCGCCGAGGTGTTCTCCTCGTCGTAGCGGTAGGTCGGGCCGCCCATGGGCGCCTGACCGCCGCTGCCGAACTCGGTCCATGGCTGGTGGGTGGGCTGGTCGCCGTACCAGATCTGCGGTGCGGTGGCCGACGGCAGCTGCTGGAGGCCCGTGTTGTAGGGCGACGGGTTCACGAGCGTTCCGGCGCAGTCGTACCAGCTGCGCACCGTGAGCGTCTCGTAGTCCCAGTTGCTGTAGTTCGCGTTCGGACCGTGGCAGTACGGCCAGCCGCCGTTCAGCGGCACCGTCGTGGACTGCCACTCGACATAGCCCATCGGGCCGCGCTGGTCGTTGGCGGTTCCCGCGTCGGGGCCGTAGTCGCCCCACGTCAGCGCTGACGTCACCGGGTCGTAGTCGATCCGGAACGGGTTGCGAACGCCCATCACGAAGATCTCGGGACGTGCGCCGGCCGTGCCCGGTGCGAACAGGTTGCCCGCCGGGATGGCGTACGAGCCGTCGTCCTGCACGTCGATGCGGAGGATCTTGCCGCGCAGGTCGTTCGAGTTGCCGGCGCCGCGACGGGAGTCGAAGCCGGGGTTGAACCCGGCGCGGTCGTTCATCGGGGCGTAGCCGTTCGCGCCGGGTGCGCTCGCCGGGGTGTTGTCGCCCGTGGCGAGGAGCACGTTGCCGTCCTTGTCGAACGCGACGTCACCGGCCACGTGACAGCACTGGCCGCGCTGCACCTCGACCTTGATGATGGCCTGCTCGGTCGACAGGTCGAGCGAGCTCGTCTCGAAGTTCCACTTGAACCGGCTGAGCTGGTTGTAGCCCTTCCACTGGTCCCAGTAGCTCGCGTCGGCGCCGGCCGGGAGGCTGTTCGGCGCTGAACCGGTCGGCGTGGTCGTGGGGTACGGCGCCGTCATGACGCGGGGCGCGTAATAGAGGTAGACCCAGCCGTTCTCCTCGAAGTCGGGGTCGAGGGTGATCGTCTGGAGGCCGTCCTCCGAGTTGTTGTAGACGTCGATCGTGTTGACCACCGTCGTCGTGCCCTGGGCGGGATCGGTGAGGCGCACCTGACCGCCGCGGGTGGTGTGGAGCACGCGGGAGTCGGGCAGCACGGCCATGTCGATCGGCTCGCCGACGTCCTTCGTCAGCGTGACCTTCTCGTAGTTGGCCCAGGTGGTGGCGGCGACCTCGTCGCCGTGATCCTCGCCATCGTGGGCAGAGGCGGCTCCGGCGCTCAGGCTGAGCGAGGTCACCGCCAGCAGCCCGCTGAGCACGAGCGCGCCCAGGCGGATTCTGGATTTGGACATGGATGTCTCCTTGGAAGAGGGGTGCATGGATATGGGAATGCCCCGGGCCGGGTTACGGCCTGGCCCGGGGCAGTGGTCGACTAACCGCGCAGGGCGGCCATGCCGTCGTAGGCGACCTGTGCGAACTGCAGCGACTGGCCGGGGTTGGCGTTGCCGCCGGGCGCCGTGTCCTGCTCCCACATCGAGTTGTGGTAGCCCTTGGCGCCGATGCGCTGGAAGAACGTCGTGTAGTCGATGTCTCCCTGTCCGAACGGCACCATGTCGTAGCCGTTCGGCGTCGCGGTGTTGATCTTGCCGTCCTTGGTGTGGAACAGCGGGAACCGGGTGGTCTGCGCCGACACGACCCCGGCGGGGTCGAAGATGCTCTCGACGACGGTGCCGTCGGGCGCAGTGAAGCTGCGGTGCTTGTACTGCGCGACGTGGGCCCAGAAGATGTCCATCTCGAGGTACACGTAGCTCGGATCGGTGTTCGCGAGGAAGTGCTCCAGGCGACGGATGCCGCTCGAGCGCGTCGGGCGACCGAGCGCGTCGAGCGGGCCGCTGTCGAGGAGGAAGCTGTACGCGATGTCGTGGTTGTGCGTGTACAGCTTCAGCCCGTGCGACGCCGCGCGCTCGCCGAAGAAGTTCCACCGCTCGGCGGCGAGTTCCCAGTCGGCGACGTAGGCGCTGCCGGTCGGGTCGTTGCCCGTGCCGATGTGCCCGAAGCCGAGGATGTTCGCGACCTCGCACTGCGCGTCGAACTGCGCGATGGTGGCATCGCTGATCGTCGACGGGATCGAGCCGTGGTTGCCCTCGGCCTCGAGTCCGTTGTCGTCGAGCCAGGTGCGCAGCAGCTGGGCGCCGGCGACGTTGTTGACGTTGCCGCCCTCGGCGTTGGCGTGCTGGCCGTAGCCGGCGAACTCGATCTGCTTGTACCCGATCCGGGACAGCTCCTGGAAGACCTCCTTGAACCCCGACGCGAGGTCGGTCGTGTTCGGGTCGCGCGAGATGGCATCGCGGACGGTGTAGAGGATGATGCCGCGCTTGCCGGGAGGCAGCAGCACGCCGTTGCCCCCGGCCTTCACCGCACCAGCGGCTGCGGCTGCGGCGGCGCCGCGGGTGGCTGCGTGGGCGGGGCCACCGCCGAACGCGGCGGCGCCGAGCGCGGCAGCTGCGGCCATGCCCGTCGTCGCTGCGAGCAGCTGCCGCCGCGAGAGGCCGAGCTTGCGGCCGAGCTCGGGGTTGTCGTCGCGATCGATCAGATCGTCCATGATGCTCCTTTGCATGAAGAGGGGTGTGTCGAGACCTGACCCGACGCCACGTCGCGTCGCACCGGGACCGAGTCTCGGAACGGGCGCGCGAGGCCCTGATTCACACCGGTCTTCGCGCACCCAGCCCGCGTGGAGGCCGGGCCCCCCTGCGCGCTTCTCTCGAACGCTATTGCACAAATTGCAAATTGGTCAAGCGAAAGCCGTGAGCGCGACATTAATCTTTAGTCAGTTGTCCGTCATAAGTCTGAATCGTTGAAAAAGGCCTGATCAGGGCAGGCGGATCACTTGGCCACGGTCTCGTCCGCGGCACTCGCGACGGGCGTGTCGGAGGATGGGGCGCTTCCGTCGTCGCGGATCTCGGTCTTCAGGATGCGCATCGACTGACCCAGTGACCGCGCCAGTTGGGGAATCTTGGGGGCGCCGAAGAGCAGCAGGATGATGGCGATGACGATGACGGCGTGCCAGCCGTTGAGGTTCGCGAACATGTTTCCTCCATGAGTGCAGGCTGGACGCCTTCGGCGCCCTTGACCTCGCCAGACTAATCACAACGCATGTCAGAAGTCGACCGTCGAGACCTGAGCTTCGGTCGACTCGCGTGAATTAGTGCCTATTTCGCGAGCGTGCGCGCGAGTGCCAGTGCCTCCTTCGGCGACACCTCGGGCAGGTACGCCCTGCCGATGGCGACGCCGATCGCGGGCAGCGCGAGCGGGTCGGGATACGCCATCGAGATGGTCTCGTAGTCGGGGTTGAACTTCGCCTTGAAGCGGAACAGCGATGAGAAGCCGTAGGCCGGCTCGAGCGTGCGGGCGAGGAACTCGAGGAGCCGGGACATCCCCGTCGGTTCGGGTGCCGTCTCAGCCGGCGCCAACGGCTTCGATGCGAGCGGGGCGCCCGACAGGCTCAGCACCTCCGCACCGGTGTCCTTCATGTGCAGCGCCGCCGACGCGATCAGGAACTCCATGATCCCGTTCATGCTGTCGTCTGACCGGCGCATGAAGTCGATGGTCCACCCGACGACCTCGCCGTCGCGGTGCACCGGCAGCCAGCTGGTGACGGCCTGCACGCGTCCGTCGGGAGCGATCGCCAGCATCAGGCGCACGTCGGGATCCTTCAGCTCGGCCATCCCGCCGAGGGTGAAGCCCATCTCGGCCAGCTCCTTCTCCGACACCCACTCCTCGGAGATCGCGTTCACCTGCGCGATCGTGGCGAGCGGGAGCGCGTCCCACGTGGTCCAGACCGTGGTCATGCCCTCCTTGATGCCGCGGTTCAGGGCCTGCCGCACCTTCTGCCACGGCTTGCCCGTCAGTTCGAGCCCGGTGGTGCGCACGAGGGTCTCCTCGCCCACCGACATGTGCTGCCAGCCCAGCTCCTCGAACACGGGCAGCACCCGAGGATGCACGCTGTAGAAGACGGGTACCCAGCTGTTCGCGTCGCAGAACGCGGCGAACTCGCGGACCACCCGCCCCGCGGCATCCGCTGCGCAGATGGGGTCGGAGGTGGTGATCGCGACGCCGTTGATCACGCGATAGGCCACCACCGACTGCCGGTCGTCGCCGAACCAGTAGAGGTTGCCGGGCCACGTCGCCATGAAGCCGAGTGTTCCGCCGCCGTGCCGGCGGATGAGCGCCCGCGCGCGGAGACGGTCGGCGAAGCCCATCTCGGCGTCGGTCTGGCGCATCAGGATCACCGCGGCCACGAGGAACACGGCCCAGAAGACGGGGCCGACCGCCTGGTACAGCACGCTCGTGAGGTCGTGCCCCGGCAGCACGATGGGGTCGACCACGGCGAGGAAATGGGGCGGCACGAAGCGCTTCACCGTGTCGATGAGCAGGTCTGCCGGTGACGCCGCCGGCCAGTACTCGTCGATGGTGATCAGCCCGACCACGTAGTAGACGACGGCGAGCGACAGGAACGTCGCGCCGACCGTCACCACGAACCGGGCGACGGCCGCCCGTGGCGCGCGGATCCGGAAGTGCCGCCGGGTCACGACGAGCATCACGATGATGCCCACCGGCAGGGCGAGCACCGCGAGGGCCCAGACGAYGAGCTCGCCGAGGTCGAACACCGTCCAGGTCCCGTCCTCGACGTCGGCCGTCGTGACCGTGACATCGAGCGCCGTGCGCGCGAAGACGATGATCGCCCCGTTCACCGCGATGGCCAGCCACCACGCGAAGCGCCGGCCGTTGTGCAGCCCCCAGGCGGCCAGGAGGAGGAGCAGCACGGGCACGAACGACAGCACGAACATGCCGGGGCCCTGCGCGCTGAGGATCGCGAGCTGCCGCACGCACGCATCCGCCGCCTCCGCCGTCGTCACGGTGCACTGCGAGATCACGGCGTCCAGGTCGACGGCGCCGTCGTCGAAGAGGTAGGAGCCGAACGCGAACGGGGTCAGGTCGCTGCGGTTCACGAACGCGACGATGGGGCCGATGGCCGTCACCGCCACCACGGCCGCCACGAGCGTCCGGGTCTCGGCGTGCGAGCTGCGCCGTGCCCGCAGGGTCGACGGGTCGCCGGTGAGCAGTGCGCCGAGGAACAGCCCGGCGACGGCCGCGATCAGCCGGTACGCGTTCGACGAGTCCCCGTCGTAGAGCACGAACACGAGGATCGCCGAGAACGTCACGATGCGGATGCGCCGGCGCCACAGCACCCCCATGAACGCGGTGGCCGTGATGAGTGCGCCGACGATGCCCGCCAGCGGATCGAGGGTCAGGTCGACGGCAGTACCCGCCGCCCACCACTCCCCGGCGAGGGAGCCGAGCCACTGCAGGCAGACGCCGAGCCCGACGCCGATGACGCCCGTCACGACGAAGGCGACGACCGCGCGCCAGGTGCCCATCCTGCGCTCCGCCACCCCGAGCAGCACGATCGACGCGATCACGCCGAAGACCAGCTGGAACGGGTCGAACGGGATGACCAGCGCGGTCGCGACCGTCCACCACCGCCCGCCGTCGATCGTCGTGATCACGCCCGCCGCCCACGCCTGCGCCGTGGCATCCGTCGCGGGTCCCATGGCCGTGCCCGTCACGATCGCCGTGACGACCAGCAGCACCGCGAGCGCGATGCTGAACGGCACGCGACGGATGAACGCGGCGATCGCCTCGCCCGTGGAGCGCAGGCGTCCGGCCGGCTCGACATCCGTCGAGTCGTCGTCGGTCTGGGTCACGGCACCGCCAATCCGAGTCGTGGGTACAGCACCTCGAAGCCCGAGTCGAGCCCGCCGAGGAGCCCGCTGACGCCGTGGTCGGCGCCGGGGATGTTGACGAAGGTCGTCGCCATGCCTGCCGCCGTCGCGGCATCCGCCAATCGCTGCGCGCCGGGAGCGAAGGTGCCGTCGTTCGCGCCGACCGTGAAGACGGCGGTCGTGTCGGGGTACGGCGCCTTCGAGGCCATGATGTTCGCGGGCTTCACCGCGTCGTACGCGGCCTGGTCGCCGCGGAAGATCGAGGTGAGCACCTCGTCGGGGCGCTCGGCGCCCGCGTACTCCACCGGCGAGACCGCGAGCACGTTGCCGAAGGCCTCGGGGTACTTCGCGCCGAAGTACGCCGCGCACCCGCCGCCGTTGGAGTAGCCGGCGACCGTCGTGTACTTCGCGCCCTGCAGCACGTCGAGGTGCTGCCTCGCCCACGGCAGCACGTCCTGCATGACGTACGTCTCCACCTTGCCGAGGTCGGTGTCGAGGCAGAGCGGGTCCTCCGCCGGATCGCCGAGCTGGTCGACGACGAGCGCGATCGGCGCCAGCCCGTTGTTCTTCGCCGCGTACTCGTCGAGCACCTGGCCGATGAAGGTCGCGTCGGGATCGCCCGGCTGTCCCATCATCATGATCACGAGCGGCAGGCCCGGGGCGTCGTCGACGAGCGCGGCGGGCGGGAGGTACAGCTGCGCCGGGCGGGCGTCGAAGCCCGAGTTCGTGTTCGGGATGCCGCCGGCGGGGGTGCCGATCCGTCCGGCCTCCGGCATGTCAGCCGGCGGAACCCAGGTGCTCGCGATCGGCTCCGCGGGGTCGGGGCTCGGGGTCGCCTCAGGATCGTCGAGGTCGATCACGCCCGCGGTCGAGACGCCCATCAGCGAGCCGAGCGTGCGGTTCAGGCCGTACGACGCGTTGATGCCGAGCAGCGCCGTGATCGCGAACACCGGGATGGCGAGCAGCGCGACGAGCTTGCGCCACCACCGCGAGTACCAGAGGTTCCAGATCGCGAGGGTGCAGGCGGCGAACGCGCCCGAGACCCACCACCACGTCGCCTCGTTCACCGGGCCGCCGACCACGTCGAGCACGTTCACCGCGGTCCACAGCGCCCCAGCGCCGACGATCGCTCCCACGATGAGCAGCACGATCACCGTCAGCACCCACGACCAGCCGGGTCCGCGGCCGAGGAGGTAGAGGAACATCGCCGCGGCCAGCACGTACCACGTGATGAGGAACGGCCCCTCGATCACGTTGATGCGGAGCACGAGATCCCACATCCACGCCCCCTCCGCCGGCGGTCGGTTGCGCCACAGCGTAGCCCCGGCACGGCGGCCCACGCGGGTGCCCCGCTGCATCCGGTCGACGCGGATGCCGCAGGGCCGCGCCCGTAGGATGGAGGCACCGTTCTCGTTCCCGGGCGCTCGCCCGAATCACCGACCATTGGAGCCACCGTGGCCGCACCCAGCCGTCTCGAATCCGTCATCGCCCTCGCCCAGCACCGGGGCTTCGTCTTCCAAGCCGGCGAGATCTACGGCGGTTCGCGATCCGCATGGGACTACGGGCCCCTCGGCGTCGAGCTGAAGGAGAACATCAAGCGCCAGTGGTGGCGCTACATGGTCACGCGCCGCGACGATGTCGTCGGCCTCGACTCGAGCGTCATCCTGCCCAAGCAGGTGTGGGTGGCATCCGGTCACGTCGGCGTGTTCACCGACCCCCTCGTCGAGTGCCTGCACTGCCACAAGCGGTTCCGCGAAGACCACCTGCTCGAGGCGTTCGAGGAGAAGAAGGGCCGCGTGCCCGAGAACGGCATGGGCGACATCGTCTGCCCGAACTGCGGCACCCGCGGCCAGTGGACCCCGCCCCGCGACTTCAACATGATGCTGCAGACCTACCTCGGCCCCGTGCAGGACGAGTCCGGCCTGCACTACCTGCGCCCCGAGACCGCGCAGGGCATCTTCACGAACTTCGCCAACGTGCTGCAGGCCGCGCGCATGAAGCCCCCGTTCGGCATCGGCCAGATCGGCAAGTCGTTCCGCAACGAGATCACGCCCGGCAACTTCATCTTCCGCACGCGCGAGTTCGAGCAGATGGAGTTGGAGTACTTCGTCGAGCCCGGCACCGACGACGAGTGGTTCCGGTACTGGGTCGACTACCGGTGGAACTGGTACATCGACCTCGGCGTCGACCCCGAGAACCTCCGGCTCTTCGAGCACCCCAAGGAGAAGCTCTCGCACTACTCGAAGCGCACGATCGACATCGAGTACCGCTTCGGCTTCACCGGTGGCGAGTGGGGCGAGCTCGAGGGCGTCGCGAACCGCACGGACTTCGACCTGTCGACGCACTCGGAGCACTCCGGCAAGGACCTGTCGTACTTCGACCAGTCGAAGAACGAGCGCTGGACCCCCTATGTGATCGAGCCCGCGGCAGGCCTCACCCGCTCGCTCATGGCGTTCCTCGTCGACGCGTACCACGTCGAGGAGGTGCCGAACGCGAAGGGCGGCACCGACTCCCGCACCGTGCTCAAGCTCGACCCGCGCCTCGCTCCCGTCAAGGCGGCGGTGCTCCCGCTCAGCCGCAACGAGCGCCTCTCGCCCCTCGCCCGCGAGGTCGCCGCGTCGCTGCGCCAGCACTGGAACGTCGACTTCGACGACGCCGGCGCGATCGGCCGCCGCTACCGCCGCCAGGACGAGATCGGCACGCCCTACTGCGTGACGGTCGACTTCGACTCGCTCGACGACAACGCCGTGACCGTGCGCGACCGCGACACCATGGGCCAGGAGCGCGTGCCGATCGCCGAGCTCGAGGGCTACCTCGCGTCGCGCCTGATCGGGGCGTAACCGCGGGCGCGGCGTAGCGGTCGCGCGCTTGGCGCTCCGCGCTGGCGCGCCGCCGCGCGCGGGAATCCCGTTCGCGCGTCCGAATCCCGCACGCCGAGGTCTCCTGTGCGCGAGCGGGATTCCGCTCCGGGTTGAGCGGCCAGGGCGGTGCGGCGACGCGCTGCGGCATCCGCTCGGGCGCTGCTCAGGCGAACGCGCGCGATTCAGGATGGAACCCGCGATCGGTGCCTGAATCGCGGCCGAACGCCTGAATCCGGCGGGCCAGTGCGTGGGTGGCCGCGTGCGGCGCACGGCAGCGTCGATCGGCGCGCGGACCRGCGTCAGCCTGCGCGGCGGGCCGCCCACTCGCGGCGGAGGACGCCGTAGATCGCGGTGTCCTGCCACTCGCCGTCGTTGTACTCCTCCTCGAGGATCGTCGCCTCGCGGCGCATCCCGAGGCGTTCGCAGAGGGCAGCGGATGCCGCGTTCCGCGCGTCGAGGAACGCCTGCACCCGGTGCGGGCGCAGCGTCTCGAACACGAAGTCGCGCACGGCCGCGGCCGCCTCGAGCGCATAGCCCCGGCCCTGGAAGTCGGGGTGCAGCACCCATCCGAGCTCGAGCTGGGCGTGCGTCGCGTTCGAGACGCGCACCATGAAGTCGCCGATCACCCGGTCGCGCGCCGGGTCGTCGATCGAGGGCGTGCCGGGCAGGGTCGCCGCGAAGACGACGAAGTCGCCATCGGCTGCGAGCATGCGCCCGGCGGCGCGCTTCGCCGTGTGCTCTGCGGCCTCGGTGCGGTCGCGCTCGGGCCAGGGCAGGTAGCGGATCACCTCGGGCAGGCGCTGGTACTCGAAGACGTCGGGGGCGTCGGATGCCTCGAGCGGTCGCAGGACGAGTCGCTCAGTGCGGAGCGGGGCGTCGGTGAGCGGGCGCGCGTCGTACGGGAACCGGAGTGCGGGCGGCCCGTCCTCCGCCGCGGTCGCAGCGCGCCCGGTCGCCGCGGAGTCGGTCACGAGGCGTCGGCCGCCGAGGCGCGGCGGGTGGCATACGTGCCCGAAGCCGCGCTCGCGGCATCCGTCGCCTGTGCGTCGCGCACCGACTGGGCGGCCGCGTCGGGGCGCACGCCGAACAGGGCCTCGAGCCCGTCGATCCATGCGGCCTGCTCGCCGGCACGGGCGAGCTCGCGGGACCGCACCATCGGCGTGTGCAACAGCACGCCGGCCATGTGGCGAAGCGCCCGCTCGGTCTGGCCGTCGTCGTCGCCACGGGACCGGGCGCGCTCGATCTCGCCGTCGAGGATGTCGTAGACATGCGTGCGCAGGGCGACGACGGCGGGTGCGAGGTCGCGCTCTTCGGCGGTGGCTCCGAAGGCGCGCGCATCGCGGATGACGATCTCGCGTGCGGCATCGGTGGCACCGAGCTCTTCGAGCGGGGCGTGGATCTTGATGGTCTCGAGGTCGAGCAGCTCGACGCCGGGCACGTCGACCACGTCGGGTGCGACGTTGCGGGGCAGGCCCAGGTCGATGACGAGCTGTCGCGCGTCGGCCGCCTCGGGCGCCGGCGTCCCCGACAGGGTGACGACGGATGCCGCGAGCGACTCGCGCCCGACCGACAGCAGCGCGCGGTCGACGACGTGGTGCTCGGCGGTGGTGCAGGTGACGATGATGTCGACGTCGGCGGCGACGGCCGCGTACTCGCCCTGGGGCACGGAGGCGATGCCGTGGTTGTGGGCGAACTTCGTGCCGCGGCCCGAGGGGGAGTAGACCCGCACGTCGGTGACGCCGCGGTCGCGCAGGGCGGCGAGCGACGCGCCGGCGAAACGGCCCGTGCCGACGAGCAGCACGCGGGTCTGCACCCAGTCGGTGATGCGGCTCTCGGCGAGGTCCAGGGCGAGGCGCACGAGCGAGCGGCCCTCGCCGCCGATCCCGGTCTCGTTCTTGACCCGCCGCGACGTCTGCGAGGCGCGCTGGAAGAGACGCTCGAGCTCGGGGGTGGTCGTGCCGTCGGCGCGCGCCTGCTCGAGCGAGCGCCGCACCTGGCCGGCGATCTCGCCCTCGCCGACGACGACCGACTCGAGACCGGATGCCACGGAGAACAGGTGCCCGGCCACGGCATTGCCGTGCACGAAGCCGAAGGTGCTGCGCAGCTCGTCGGGCTCGAGGCCGGCGACGGAGCCCACCGCGCGGATCGCCTCGTGCACTGCGGTCACCGGAGAGGAGCCCTCGGGCGTCTCGAGGTCGAGGTAGGCCTCGAACCGGTTGCAGGTGGCCACGACGACCGCGCCGTGCACGGCGTCATGCCCGTCGAGGATGCGGGGCGCCGCCTGCTCCGCGTTCGCCGAAAGACGCTCGAGCATGTCGAACCCGGCGTTCTTGTGACTCGCGGTGAGGCAGATGAGCACCAGAAGATTCTACCCGCCGTCGAATGGAGGTCCGGCCACCTCGGGAATGATGGGCTCCGAGACCTCAGCGGCGACGGGCCGCGGCGGCCATCTCGCGCGTGATGATGGGGATCGGCGCGGTGAGCGGCGGCAGCTCGAGGCCCTCGGCGGCGAGCGCGTCGCGGTGCTTCGCCTTCCAGCTGCGCACGACCGCGAAGAACGGGGCATCCGCCATCGCGAAGCGCACGGGCCGGCCTGACGAGAGGATGATCGGCAGTTCGACGCTCGCACCCCCGCGCCGCACGCGCAGCACGATCAGGGGCACGACCGATCCGCCGACGACGGTCGAGTCGGCGCGGATGTTCCGCACCTCGCGCCAGGGGAAGTGCGCCGCACGGCGAGGCCGGCGGCCGCCGGTCCAGAACGCGATGCCGAGCTCGTCGACCACGATGGAGTAGCGCGGCCCGAGCCGCACGCGCGCGACGCCCTCGGCGGCGAGCTCGTCGAGGCGCTGCGCGAGCAGTCGGCTCCGGATGCCGCAGCAGAGCTCTCCCCGCACGGTCGCCGTCAGTGCGGCACGCCGCGCCCGGGTGCGCGCGGCACGGCTGAGCTGTGCGATGCCCCAGACGGCGGCGACGAGCACGCCGAGGGTCGCGAACCCGACCGCCATGGCGGTGGTGGGCATCGCCGGCAGGCGCGGCATGAGCCGTTCGAGCGCGGGGGAGCCCGCGAGGAGGCCGGCGACCACGAGCGTCGCGGCCAGGGCGACGAGCACGGTGAGCTTGGTGCGGTGCTCTGCGGTGGGGTTCATCGGGCGGCTCCGGCGCAGGCGCACATGCGGCAGCAGTGCGTCATCGGGGCAGGCCGAACGGCAGGTGGGATGGGCGAAACGATCGGGGACACGTCGTCTTCTTCTTCTCCGTGGGGGCGGAGGCGCGCCACCATCGGCGCGTCGTCGTGGGGGGACACGACGGGTCCGACCTTAGCGTGCGCGCGCTCTCACGCACCAGAGGACTGGGACATCCGACCCAGATCAGCCGCCGGAGTCAGCCCCGCATCGACCGGTACCCGGGGTGCACGTCGGGCTCGAGGCCGTGCTCGTCGGCGACCTTCGCGAGGAGCCCGGCGAGCGTGCGGCGCTCGTCGTCGCTGAGGCCTCGCACGAGTTCGCGTTCGTGGGCCGAGCCGATGCGGCGCATCTCGCCCATGACGGTGCGCCCGCGTTCGGAGAGGTGCAGCTCGGAGACGCGACGGTCGCGGGTGCTGCGGGTGCGCTCCACGAGCTGCTTCGCCT
>NZ_JBFUCL010000032.1:0-18051 GCF_056405255.1 Agromyces sp. P1_H4
CCCAGTAACCCTGCCGGGCGTCGACGACCACGTTCCTGCGACGGGGGTGAAGGCAGCGGATGCCCCGTCGAATGCCTCGGTGCGGTCGACCGTGATCGCGGGCGAGATCACGGTGAGCGCGATGTTGTCGAACCAGCCGCGCGCCTGCTGCGAGCCGAACCCGACGAGCCCCTTGTTGAGCGCGACCGAGTCGCCGTCGACGAGGCGCGGTGCGAACGTGTAGCTGAACGCGTTGCCGCCGTCGATCGTGACGGTGACGATGAGCCCGTTCACCACGACGTTGAGGTCGTAGTACTTGCCCGAGCGCACGCCGCCGGGCACCACGCCCTGCGCGTCGACCCACCACCCGCTCGCGTTCCGGTGCCCGATGACCATCTTGTTGATCGACTCGTCGATGCCCGCGAACTTGAAGTCGAACGGCCCGAAGTAGTCGAAGACGATGTAGGCGTTCGCCTTCCAGCCGCCGGTGGCCTTGTCCATGGAGATCTTCGCCGACAGCTCGAAGTAGACGCTCTTGTAGGCGTCCGAGTACCAGACGGCGACGGCGTCGTTCGTGACGCCCGCCGCCGTCACCTTGAGCACGCCGCCCTGCACCGAGAACGCGCCGGAGTCGGTGGCGAAGCCCTGGGTGGTGCCGTCGTTGAAGTCGGCACCACGCAGGGTGTCGCGGCGTCCGCCCGGGATGTTGCCGGCTTGCGGATCGGTGGGCCCGCCGGTCTGCGTCTGCCACTGTCCGTGGTCGTGCTGGGTGATGAGCCCGAGCTCGCCGTAGGGCTCGCCGTTGCGGGCCGGGTCCTCGCCGGTGTCGGTCGCGCGCGTCGGGTCCGCGCCCTGGCTGCGCGAGAGGGCGTAGAGGAAGAGCGGCAGCTGCGGCTCGACCTGGCGGCTCACGGTGGCGATGCCGAACGGCGCGAACGGCACGAGGTAGGTGTTGAACTCGCCCACCCAGTCGATCAGGCGGTCGCCGCCGGTGTTGCCGATGAGGATGTCGAGGCCGGCGCCGCCGTAGACGCGGTCCTGGTAGCTGGAGTTCACTCCGTCGGGAACGTCGTTCAGGCCGCCGTTCGTGGTGAGCACGTCGTCGGCGTTGGAGAGGTCGTTGCCCCAGCCCGGCCAGAGCGTGTCCTGACCGGTGCCGCCGACCGACCAGTCGTTGCCGAGGTCGCCGAACAGCACGTCGTCGCCGTCGGAGGGCTGGTTCGAGATCTGCGCGGTGCAGGTGCCTTGGTTGTCGACCGCCACGCACGCGGTCACCCAGTTCCCCGAGAGCGCCTCGTTGTTGAGGAAGAACGGACGGTTCCACGGGGCGGTTCCGCCCTTCCACACGGTGCCGTCGCCGTTGAAGAGGATGACCCGCCGCGGGTCGTACTCGTCGTAGAGGAGGAACTCCCCGAGGCGGATCTCGTTGTGGTTGTTCGAGTGCCACGCGTTCGTGTCGGCGCCGAAGTGCAGCACGTCGCCCGGGTTCCACGGGTGCGCGAAGTCGAGGTACTCGAGTCCGATCGGGTCGCCGATCGGCGAGAAGTGCTGAGCGTAGCCCGAGGTGCCGCCGATGCCGATCGCCTCGGCGCCCGAGATCGCGTCGTCGCCGGCGCCGCCGTGGATCCAGTCGCCGCCCCAGCCGCCGAAGATGATGTCGTCGGAGTTGTTCGCGTCGAACGTGGGCTGGTTCGCGACCTGGTGCTGGCTCATGTTCTCGTTCGGGCCGAGGTTGTAGACGGTGAGGTCAGCCGCCTTCACGAGCTGTCCGGCCACATTGATCGTCGCGGTCTGCACCTGTCCGGGGGTGTAGATGAACTCGCCCAGCACGTCGCCCTGGCTCGTCTTCGTGTCGGGGTCGACCGTGCGGAACTTCAGGATCCCGTAGAGCGGCTCGGCGACCTCGTTGCAGACGGACGAGGAGGCGACGGAGCATCCGGTGTTGCGGCTCGTGAAGATGCGGCCGTCGTCGCCGAGGATGCCGTCGGATCCCGTGCCGCCCGAGATCCAGTCGTTGCCCCAGCCGCCGATGAGGTCGTCGTTCTGGGCGTCGCCGTAGATGACGTCGTGGTCGGCGCCGGTGTAGACCGTGTCGTCGCCGGTCTCGCCGTGCACCTCGTCGCGGCCGCCGATCTGCGTGAGCTTCCACGAGCCGGTGGCGGTGTCGAGGATCGAGGAGCACGTCGGCTGCGTCGCCGAGCCGTTGCAGTCGGCGCCGATCGGGAGGCCGAAGTTCTGCGGCATGAAGTCGGGGCCGCCGACCGTGTAGTCGAGCAGGTGCACACCCCGCACCACGAGCCGCTGGGCGCCGCCGACGTCGTAGTTGAAGGTCACGTGGTTCGGCTGGCCCGCTTGCGTCTGGCCGGTGCCCGACGGGTTCACGTCGACGTGGTTGATGCCGACGATGCGGATGATGCGGCCGTTGTCGGCGACGATGGTGTCGGCGTCGCGGGCGTCCATGTCGGCCGGCAGGGTGTTGTCGGCGAGGAGGCCGCCGTCGAGGCCGGGCACGCTCGGCGTGCCCGAGACCTGGTTGTCGATGCCGATCTGCGTGCCCGCGCCACCGAAGATGAGGTCGGCGCCACGGTCGTCCTTCGGCCCGTACCAGGCGCCGGGGGTCGGCAGTCCGTCGGGACGCAGGTCGGCGCTGATGAGGCTGAAGAAGTCGCTCGAGCCGCCGACGATGTCGTCCTGCCCGAGGTTGCCGAAGATGCGGTCGTTCCCGGCGTTGCCCTCGAGGTAGTCCTCGCCGTCGGTGAGCGCCTCGAACGAGGGCACGACCACGAGCACGCCGGTGTAGTCGCAGACCATCGCGCCGACGGCTCCCACGCAGCCGAGGGGCGTGCGGCTCGCACCGACGTGCCACGTGACCGTCGAGTCATCCGTCATCCTGGCGAAGGCGCTGTCGATGCCGCCGTCGCCCTGGATCGTGTCGTTGCCGAGCTGGCCGAAGACCACGTCATGCGCCTGCCCGCCTGCGAGGTAGTCGTTGCCGAAGCTGCCCGCGCCCGAGGTGCCCTCATCGAACGCGAACGTGTGGAAGAGGTTCGTGACGTCGTACTCGGCCCACCACGGCGCCCCGTCGGGGTCGCGGTAGGCACGGGGGGTGCCGTCGACGAGCAGGAGGCCCGAGTTGTCCTCGCCCACCACGCCGCCGCAGGCGTTCACCCGGTCGGTGCGGCTGTAGAGGAGCGTGCCGCAGAGGGTCTGGAAGTGCGGGCTGGTCCAGTCGCCAGGCGTCCGCACGAAGATGACGTTGTCGCCGAAGACGAGGTCGTCGGCCTCGTCGCCGTCGACCGAGTCGTGCCCGGCGCCGCCGACGAGCACGTCGCGCCCGAGGCCGCCGAAGATGGTGTCGTCGGAGCCGCGCTGCAGGTTGCGGCTCTCGATCGAGCTGATCGTCGAGGTCGCGGTGGTCTGGATGCGCTGCAGGCGCGGGTCGGGAAGGTTCGGGTCGGCCGTGTTGTAGGCGGCCGAGCCGTTCTGCACGATCGCGCCGTGGTCGCCGAAGACGATGTCGTCGTAGGCCGACTCGGGTCCGCCGGCGACCGTGCCGACACCCTCGCCGAAGAGCAGGTCGCGACCGGCGACGAGGAGGTCGTCGCGTACCGGCGACGGGTACGGCTGGATGGTGGTGCCGTTGTTCAGGAACCCCGCGCCAGTGACGGAGGGCTTCGGCGAACGGTCGGTGACCGCGATGTCGAGCGCCCGCGTGAAGAGGTTCACGTTCATGCCCGAGTCGCCGTAGATGTGGTCGACGCCGCGGAGGCCGCGGATCTCGTCGTCGCCCGAGCCGCCCGCGAGGTGGTCGCCCGCCTGGCTGCCGATGATGAGGTCGTCGCCGAGTCCGCCGTAGGCCGAGAAGCCGACGGTCGGCAGGTTGTTCCCGGCGCGGTGGGCGAAGAGCCCGGATGCGTCGATGATGTCGTTGCCCGCGTTGTCGTAGGGGTGCGCGAGTCCGAGCATCCACTCGTCGTCCTCGTTCTCGGCGTCGGGGATGTGCGTGAACGGGTCGAACGGCTTCGGGCCGAACTCCATGCCGAGCACGTCGGAGGGGTGGCCCGAATACCAGACACCGTCCTGCGAGGTGTCGCCGTAGACGACGAGCGGCGAGTTCGGGCCGCCCGTCTGCTCGAGGTCGCACGCGACGCCGTCGATCGGGTTCACGAGGTTGCAGACGGTGATGATGTCGCCGCCGATGCCGAGCCCGCCGTCGCGCAACGGGTCGTACCCGGTGACGGTGAACAGCGGCGCGTTCCAGACCGCGACCCCCGCGGCGTTCAGCGACACCGTCGGCTGGAGGGCGACGTTCGCGAAGGTCATCTTCTTGCCGTCGGCCGAGATCGCCGTGATCGTGTAGACGCCTGGCAGGCCGGAGACGCGCACCTGCATGCCGAGCTTGAAGCCATCGGTGAGGAAGGAGCCGCCGTCGGTGCGGAGGAGATGGTCGGTGTGCACCTGGATCGGCGCGGTGACCGTGACCTCCACGGGCTTCGCCACGTGCACCGTCGTCGCGACCGTACCGAGCGGGCCGGCGTAGACCGGGCCGGAGAGGTACATGACCGCGCCCTCGCCGCAGTGCGGGAACGGGTCGGCGTAGGGGCACGGCGCGTTGCCGAAGCCGAGGATCAGGCGCGTGAAGCTCTCGCCGGCGAGCTGGATGTGCTGCGGGCCGGTGCCGTAGGGGTTGCCGACGACGTAGCCGCTGCCCGCGAGGAACGGCGTGAGTCCCCACGGCAAGCCGTCGAGCCGGGTGAGCACGAGCGCCGTGCCGGCCGGGGCGCCGGCGCCGGGCAGCGAGCGCACCATCGCGAACGAGTTCTGCATGGGCGAGTTGCCGCCGCCGTGCACCGCGGTGATGCCGCCGTGCGGGCCGGGCACGAACACGGTCGGCGAACCGGCCACGGGGGCCGCGATGACGTCGCCGCGCTGCAGGGTGAGGGTCCTGCCGTCGGCGGAGATCGCCATGAGCCGCCATTGGCCGGTGAGGCCCTGGATCATGACGAGCTGGCCCACGACGAACCCGTCGGCGATCCAGCTCCCGGTGGAGCGGGTGACCGTGCCGCCGTCGCCCGAGATGTTGGGTGTGATCACGACGGGGGTCGTCGTCGTCACCGGGACATCCGTGCCGATGATCGTACGCAGCGCCGTGCCGGTCGCCGCCGTTCCGCTGAGCAGCTTGAGGTACATGACCGTGTTGTCGGTCGTGTCGCCCGGGTCGTCGTCGCCGAAGCCGACGACCCTCCAGAGGCCGGTCATGCCGCTGATCGTCACGGGCATGCCGACGAGGAAACCCTGCGCCTTCCAGTCGAACGGCGTCTGCCTGCTGAGGCGATGCGTCGAGCCGAATTGACCCGCGGATGCCCCGAGCACGACGGTGCCCGTGAGCTTGACCGCGTCGTCGGGCTGCAGCGTGCCCTGGATGTCGAACCGGTCGTTGCCGACGCCGAGCATCAGGTTGAAGATCTCGATCGAGCTCTTCGCGCCGTTCGTCACGAAGTGGCCGTCGACGAATTGCACGGTGCCGTAGCTGATGCCGCCGGGGAAGACCTGCGGTTCACCGAAGGTCTGACCCTCGGCACCGCCGTACGCCGGCCCGAAGTCGAGGTCCTTCGCCATGCCGAAGCCCGTCAGCGAGGTGCTGTTCATGACCCCGCGGCCGTGCGCCTGGCTCGAGTCGTTGTAGATGTTCAGCATGTCGATCTGCTTGGTCTCGGGCGCCTGCGTCGCGATCGCGAACAGCGGGCCGTCCTGCTCGCCGGGCAGCTTCAGTCCGAGCTCGAGCGAACGGTCGGCGCCCGTGACACCGCCCTCGACGGCGAGCGGGCCGCGCAGCTTCGAGACGAGGTGCGTCGACGACGGGAAAATCTTCACGCCCTGGCGTTGCAGCGGCTGGCTGTACGCGACATCCGCTGCGAGTTCGATGAACTTCTCGGCGGCGAAGTCGTTGCCGGCGGCGGTGAACGTGACGACCGCGGCGATGCGCACGACGCTGAACTGGCCGCCCGAGAGGAATGCCGCGAGGGAGTCGCCCGAGAGACCGAAGGCCCGCAGCTCGAGCTTCTCGTCGTGGCCGGCATTGTCGCCGCGGATGACCGCGATCTTCGCCCGGATGCACGTGGCGCCCTGGCAGATCTGCACCCACTGGCCCTCGAGGAAGCCGTCGGCGAGCCAGCTGCCCGAGAGCGGCCGCACGAGGCGCCAGGCGCCGCCGACGAACTCGGTCGTCGCCGTGCCGTCCCAGATGCCCGAGCGGGTGAGGAGGTTGATGCTCGCGCCGGTGCCCGAGCCGCAGCCCGCGACCGACGCGTTCAGCACGAGGCTCTTGCCGTCGGCCGGCACGCTCACGATCGTGTAGACGGTGACGCCGCAGGAGGAGATGCGGATGCGCTGGCCGGCGACGAAGCCCTCGTCGACGAAGCTGCCGAGGTCACTGCCGTTCGCCCGGGTCACGGTGTTGCCCGCGAAGCCGAGGTTGCCGAGGAAGCGGCGGCTCGGGATGTCGCCGCCGACGACCTGGTAGCCGGCGGGGGTGACGGCGACGCCGCCGACCGAGACCACGTCGACGAGGCCGTCGGTGATGAGGGCGATCGTCACGGTGCCGTTCGGCGCCTTCGTGAGGCGGATGGTGTAGCCATCG
This sequence comes from Agromyces sp. P1_H4, assembly GCF_056405255.1. NCBI lineage: Bacteria > Bacillati > Actinomycetota > Actinomycetes > Micrococcales > Microbacteriaceae > Agromyces > Agromyces sp. P1_H4. The sequence goes on from NZ_JBFUCL010000032.1 coordinate 6,620, forward strand.
GTGCCGCCGGGGATCGTGCAGGCCTCGTTGCCGCACTTGATGATGACGGTGTCGGTGCCGGTCGGGATCGACACAACATTCGGGGTCTCGTCGTCGTAGACGAGCACGTCGGTGCGCTGCGGGCCGCTGCGGAGGTTCGGGAACGGGTAGGCGGCTGCGGCGGCCGGAAGGGTGAGCAGGGTGTCGAGCTGGTAGTTGATGACCGCCGTGAGCGGGTCGCCCGGGTCGGAGTTGTTGCGGGCGTGCACGATGATGCGAAGCGGCACGTTCCAGTTCGTCGAGTCGAAGCTCACGGCGTAGTAGGTGCCGCCGTTGCCGTCGGAGAACTGCTGCCACCGAGCTGCGGGCACCGCCGAGAAGTCGAGCGTGATGAGGCGCTGGCTGTCGGCGTCCATCCAGATGCGCACCCAGATCGTGTCGCCGACGGCCGGCTTCTTCGCGAGCGAGAGCAGGATGTCGTCGGTGCGCTCGGTCGCGGCGCTGCCCTCGATGACGATCGTGCGTCCGTCGACCGTGCTGCCGCCCGGCGTCACCGGCACCGCGTAGACACCCGGGGTGTCGTTGTCGTAGACGAGCGCGTTCACCTGGCGCACGGCCGCGCCGTTGAACCGGAGGTCCTGGCTGATGACGGAGTGCTGGATGACCACGACGCGGTCGCCCTCGGCGCGGGGGTCGTCGACCGCCCACAGGTAGACGCGCTGCGGGGTCTTCCAGTTGTCGCCGACGGTGGTGAAGGTGAGCACGACCGCCCGGCCGTTCTCGTCGACCACGACGCCGTTCACGATCTTGTGCCGCTGGAACTCGCTGAACTCGTCGCACTGGCTGTCGGCGGTGCCGATGCAGAGCCAGACCGTGTCGCCGATGCCGTCGGCGAGCGGGGCGGGGTTGAGGTCGGCGCCGTTCGCCTCCTGCGACGGCGACCACGCCGCCGAGACGGTCACGTAGACGTTCGCGGTGGGCTTCACGGCGAGCTCGACGGTGTAGGAGTCGTAGCTCCTGATGACCTCGGTGCCCAGCGCACCCTCGCGCACCGCGGTGCCGCCGGTGTGCTCGCGGATGACGACGATGCCGCCCTCGCCGGTGGCCACGTTGTAGGGCACGCCGTCGGTCGGCAGGCCGTCGTAGCCGGGGTCGTTCGGCGCCGTGACGATGTGGTCGACCGCGCCCGAGAGCCCCTCGAGCTCGCGCGTCACGATGTCGGCGGTGACGTCGCCCGTGACGCTGATGAGGTCGGAGCCGAGGCCGCCGATGACGCGGTAGGCCACCCCGTACGCGGTGGACTGCACGAAGAACTGGTCGTCGCCCTCGAGCCCGTCGATCTCGACGATCTCGACGGTCGTGTACTTCACGTTCAGGCCGCCGCCGTAGATGGCCTTGTCGGTGATGGCGAAGTCGTCGGCGAACTCGGTGCCGAGGATGACGAGCTTGTCGAAGCCGGTGCCGCCGTCGACGTTGACCGGGGCGTTGACGTTGTACTGCACCTCGTCTTCGCCGCCGCCGGCGCGGATGTCGAGCGGGCGCGAGGTCGAGAAGCCGAGGCCGATCACGGGCACCGCGACGCCRTTCGCGTTTAGCGGGATGACGTCGTCCTCCCACATCGTGTTGTCGAGGTCGATGTTCGAGCCCACGAGGTGGGTGAAAGTGAGGTGCGCGTCGGCGTTGTTGCAGACGTTGTCGTTGTTGTTGTCGAAGCGGATATAGCCGCCCGCGAGCACGCACTTGCCGTCGTCGGCTCCATCGGCGGCATCCATCGGGAAGACGCCGTTCGCCGGACGGTAGTCGACGTCGCTGAGCCCGCAGCCGGCGATGTTGTCGGCGTTCGTGTCGCAGACCGCGGCGATCGCGAAGGCCCGCACGACGAACAGGTCGTTGTGGTCGTCGCCGTTGAGCTGGATCTCCGCCTGGTTCGAGTAGACCGTGAACCGGTCGTTGCCTGTGCCGCCCGTGGCGAGCAGYGGCGCGTGGGTGCCCGGGCTCAGCCAGCCGCGCGTCGTGGGCACGAGCGAGGGGAAGGTGTCGGCCGGCAGGAGCGCACCGCCATCGGGAGCCGACTGCCCGTCGCGCTGGGTGCCGAAGATCTGCCCGATCTGGAACGTGTCGTTGCCCGCACCGCCGTCGAGGGTGATCGTCGCCGTCGTGTCGTCGACGTAGAAGGCGTCGTTGCCGCCCTGCCCGAAGACCGAGATGCGGCCGTTGATCGCGGTGTCGTAGTTGATGCGCTGCACGAGGGCGCTCGGCTCGTTGCCGGCGATGCGGTCGCGGTAGCTGCCGATGCCGCCGTCGGCCGCCCCGCTGCCGGCCAGGAGCGCGATGAACGCCGGGCTGTTCGCGATCTCGGTGGGAGTGAGGCATCCGCTCGGCACGCCCGCGCTCAGCGCGAACGGGCTCTCGTTGTCGATGCACTTCAGCGCCCGCAGCAGGAAGATGTCGTCGGCCGCGGCGTTCGTGGTCGTGCCCGGCAGGTACCCGTTGTAGGTAGCGGCGAGGTTGTCGTAGCCGTAGATCGCGAGCTCGTCGATACCCGCGTCGGGTGCGCCCGTGTCGAGCACGTTGATGACGTAGTTGCGGATGTTGCCGTGGCTGCCGTTCGTGTAGACGGCGTAGTAGTCGCTCTCGCCCTGGCCGTCGAGGTTCAGGGTGTGGCCGGCGCCGGTGCCCGTCTGCAGTCCGGTCGGGCTCGTCACGACGTTCATCGACTGGAGGTACCAGACCGTGATGCGGTCTTCGCCGTCGGCGGTGCCCGAGGCGAGCGTCGCGTTGCCGTGGATCGTCGTCTTCGAGCCGAAGAAGATGTACCCCGGGTCGCCCAGCTGCTCCTTGTTGAGCGCCGCGTTCGTCGTCTGCGCCAGGTCGAGGCCGCTCGGGTCGCCGAGGTCGATCAGGTCGACGTCGCCGCCGCCCCAGACGTTGGTCTGGCGGCCGGCCACCGGGTTCGCGGCCGACGGTGCGCAGGTGCCAAGCGGGTAGCCGGAGGTGCCGCCGAGCGTGACCACGCAGTCGGCGATGATGCGACCGCGGAGGATCATCGTGGTGCCGTGCTCGGGGTCGGGCACGGCGAGCGTGCCGTTCGTGTCGAGGTTGCCGAAGTCGCCGCGGAGATCGATCGAGAGGTCGGCGAGGATCTGCGAGTTCTGGTGCAGCGTGATGTCGTCGCCGACGCGCAGCTCGACGCTCCCCTGCTCGGCGAACACCGTGCCGTTCGGGATGTCGCGCAGGTGGTCTGGGGTGTTGCCCGGCACCGTCGAGTTGTCCTCGGCGAAGTTCGCGCTGCCGTTGCGGATCAGGTAGAGGTCCTCGTCGAGCTCGGCCGACTCGCGCACCGTGATCCGGATGTTCCCCGCGGTCGCGTGGGCGAAGAGCAGGCGCAGGTAGCCGTCGGTCTCAGTGAGCCAGATGCCGGCGGATGCCTCGAGCGCGACGTCGTCGGCGATCGCGGCGAGACCCGCATCCGAGGTGCCGTTCGGGTTGTTCGCGCAGTTCACGTTGGTGCACGCGAACGGCGAGTCGACGAGGGAGTCGATCTCGAGGTCGTTCGCCGCGGTCCCGATCGAGCCGCCGTGGGCGTCGATGTCGATCGTCTGGCCGATGACATCGGCGGCCGCGTCGTTCTGCGCGTCGAGGATCGAGCCGGCGCGGCTGCGGAGCGACACGTTGCCGGTCGAGAGCGAGTCGTCGCCCTCGGTGTGCACGATGCCGATCTGCAGGTCGCCGGCGACCTGGTCGATGAAGATGCCGAAGGTCTTGTCGTCGTCGGCCGCCGTGTCGTAGGCGTCGAGCTCGCCGAGCGGCCCGCCGACGGCGTTGACCTGGATCTCGAGGAAGTTGTCGGGAAGCCCGATCCCGCCGATGCCCGAGACGCTCCCCGGCTGGCCGAGGAGGTTGTCGCCGGCGAAGAGGGTGATGTTGCGGCCCGTCACGTCGACGCCGTTCGGCGTGCCGGCCGCGCAGTCGAGGTCGTAGGCGTCGACGCAGGTGCGGTCGTCGTCGGTGTCGAGGATGCCGGCGTCGAGCTCGGCGTCGAGGATCTTGCGCGGCGACCGGAGCGTGACATCCGCGTCGATGACCGCTTGACCGCACGCGGTCGCGACGGCGCCGGTGCAGAGCCCGGTCGCGTGGATGTGGCCGACCCGCAGGTCGCCCTTGCCGCTCTGCTCGACGACGACGAGGCTGCCGTTCGTGAGCACGTCGATCTTGCCCGAGCCGTCGGTGACGCCGTGGCTCGCCGACGTCTCATCGTCGGTCCATGTGGCATCCACGTCGGTGTAGGCGGTGACCGTGAGCTCGGTGGCGGCCGACGGGTGGAAGATCGCGATGTTGTGCCCGGCGCGGATGTCGCTGAAGGTGTAGTTCGACTTCCGCGGGCTGAGGTCGGTGCCGAAGGCGACGAGCACGACCTGGCCGCCCACGATCACGGGGGCGTCGACACCGCCGGAGCATCCGGGGCCGTCGGGACGGAAGAAGCAGGTGGTCGGCACATTCTCGAGCACTGGGCCGCCGGGCAGGTTGTCGGGCGTGAAGATCTGCACGTTCACGTCGCCGACGACGGCCGGGGCGATGCCCTCGGCGCTGTCGCGGAGGATGACGACCGCGTCGTGACCGGCCTTGATCGAGCTGATGGCCGGGTTCAGCGCTGCGGTGTTCGCGGAGAGCGAGTCGCGGCGGATCGTGGTCACGTCGAGGAAGAGGTCGACGCCCGCCTCTGCGTCGAGGTGGATGAGCTTGAGTGTCGCGGGAACGCCGACCTCGCCCGTGTGCGTGATCTGGACGAGCACCAGGGTGATGGGCTGGGCCACCGTGCCGATGGAGCCGAGCTCCGAATCGAGGGTGACGCGGTTGGCGTAGAAGGTCTCGGATCCGGCATCCGCGCCCCGGAGGATGGAGCCGCGGTCGTTCGTGATGCGCAGGGAACCGATGGTGTTGACGATGTCGCCGTCGATCGTGAGGGTGAAGCCGGTCGTCGCTGCCTCGCGGAGGCTCTCGATCACCACGTCGGTCGCGGGGAAGATGTGCTCGACCTTCCAGAACCAGAGCGTGGACGGGGGCGCGTGCGGGCCGTTGTCGACCGACACGTTGATGGTCGCCTCGGGCGTCGTGGTCAGGTGCGAGTTCAGCGTGTTGATCGACTGGCTCGGCGTGCCGGCCGTGCCCTTGATGAAGATCGCCTTGTCGGAGGAGTTGCGGATGAGCAGCGTGTTCCAGGTCTCCTGCATGAAGAACATGCCCTGCGTGCCATGGATGACCCCGTTGCACGAGCTCGTGCAGCCGGCCGGGTGGTTCGCCTCGAAGAGCGCCTCGGGCTGCTCGTCGTAGAGGATCGGGTCGATCCAGATGGTGCCGCCGCCGATGGTGTCGCCGATGCYGAGGGCCGGCCCGAACTCCGTCGACCGTACGGTGACGTTGTCGGTCTTCGCGATGATCGTGCCGCTCGCGTCGACGATGAGGATCGGGTTCGGCTCGCCGAGCAGGTAGACCGTCGACTCCCACAGGATGTCGCGGATCGGCGCGTAGCCGAGGGTCGCATCGGCGCTGCCGAAGTCGAACAGGCCGCCCGAGCGGTGCGCGTGCACGTAGAGCTTCGAGAAGTACTGGTAGGCCGCAACGTGGAGGCCCGAGGTGCGCAGCACGGACTCGTCGGCGCCGACGACGGAGGAGGTCGTGCTGACGCTCACGTCGGCGCGGGCGTCGGTGTCGCCGCCGCCGCAGCCGCAGTTCGCGTTCGCGTCGGCCTGCAGGTTCAAGTTCTCGTGCGCGGCGCGGATGAAGATGTCGGCGCCCTCGACCGACGCGCCCGTCAGCAGGCTGACCGTCGCCGTGCTGTTGAGCTTCACGTACGCTCCGGCGTCGGAGTCGGCGCCGAGCGCGTAGGCGTCGGCGGTGGACCGCGCGATGCCGCGTGCCTCGAGCAGCGAGCCCTGGATGTCGCCGTTCGCGCCGTTCACCGTGTACTGGCGGCCGACGGCGGCCGAGAGCTGGATGTCGCCGCCGAGGATGCTCCCCGTGCCGGCCACGGTCGTCGAGACGGATGCCGCGTGGTCATGGCCGACCTGCACGCCCTGGCCCGAGTCGTCGTTGGCGTCGGCGTTCGTGCCGAGCCCGCCCGAACCCGAGGAGGCGTTCGCCGTGGCGTCGAATCCGGCGGCGGCATCGACGAGCACCGTGCGGTTGGCGAAGATGTCGCCCGCGACATGGGTCGCGACGTTGAAGCCGAGTTCGAGGTCGATGTCGGTGTCGGCGCCCGAGATGAGGCCGCCGGTGCGGTTCACGCCCTCGCCGTTCGCGGTGATGAACCCGACGGCCGTGATCTCGACATCGCTCGAGGAGAAGATCGAGGCACCGTCGGCGAGGGTGACCGTGACGGTGTTCACGACGTCGGCGTTGGCGTTCGCGGCGCCGAACCCGACGAACCCGCCGCCCTTGGCCACCGAGCTCACCGCGGCGTTCGCGTACGAGGTGCCGTTGAGCCTCACTGAGCCGCCGCGGAGGAGGCCGCCCTGCACGTCCACCGTGACGGTGGGCCGCACGTCGACCTCGGAGAAGACGTCCTTGAAGTCGAAGCCGCCGCCGCCGATGCCCGTCGAGGTCGCGCTCGGCACGCCGTTCACCGTGCCGCTGAGGTCGGCGAGCAGGGCGCCCGGGCCGCCGACGCCGATKAGCACGTGCGGGGCGCCGACGAGCGCGCCGCCCGGCAGGTCGAGGTACAGCTGCTGGGTGCCGGTGCCGCCCGAGACGGTCGCGATGCCCTCGTCGACCAGGCGGTGGCTGCCGAGCTTGTCGACGAGCCCGGTCTGCACGGTGCCGGCGGCGTCGAGGAGCTGGAACTGCGTGCCGCTCAGCACGTCGATGAAGTACATGTTCCCTTCGACCAGGCCGATCGACTCGTGGCCGACGCGGCGCAGCCGGTGGTCGGCCTTGAGCCCGGCGACGGAGGTGTCGGGGACGAGCGCGATGATCTGGATGTTCGTGCTGCACGGGGTGTTGTTGTCGGCGTTGTTCGGTCCGCCGGGAGTCGGGTCGTAGGTGCCGATGCCCGCGTGGCAGGCCGAGTCGGCGAGGCGGATCATGTGGTCGCCGGCCCCGAAGCCGCTGATGTTCTCGAGCACGATCCACACGTGCTGGCCGTTGAAGAGGCCGCCGATCGCCGGGCCGCCCGTGACCGTGTAGATCCACTCGGAGTCGTCGATCGCGCCGTGGCTCGGGGCGTAGATCGTGTTCCAGGAGGCGGTGTGGCTGATCGCGCCCGAGCTCTGGTCGAGCTTGCCCGCCCCGTCGGTGTGGATGTCGACGAGGCTCGACTTGAAGTCGATGGTCGCGGGCGCGTGGTAGACGACGGCGCGTCCGTCGAGGCCGGCGGTGCTGCCGACGGTGAAGATGCTGCCCCCGGTGACGTCGGGGTCCACGAGCGAGACGACGGTGCTGCCCGCCTGCGTGAGCGGCGTCGTCGAGAGGCGCAGGTCGAACTCGTTCACCGCGTAGACGTAGTAGGCGTTGCCGCACGTGAGGCCGCTGACCGGCAGGGTGCCGAGTGCGCCGCCGCCGTTGCAGCTGTAGACGACCTTGTCGCCGGTGCGCAGGTTGTGCCCGCCCGGGAAGTGGAGGGTGGCGGTGGCGACCGAGACGATGCCCGCCGCGTTGAACTGCACCCCGAGGCGCAGGGTGTTGTCGTCGACCTTGATGACGCCGTAGGTGCGGCCGTCGCCGAGCCCCGCGATCGCGTTCGGGTTCGGGATCGTGCCGTCCTCGACATCGGGGTCGGTGGATGCCGGTGCGCTGTAGGTGATCGTGCTGCCGGTGTCGATGCCGTGCGGGAGGGCGAAGCAGATGGTGTCGGCGCCGTTGCAGTTGATGGCGAGGATCGTGCCGTCGGAGAGGGTGGCGAGCGCGGCGCCGTGGCGCGCGGTGAGCGAGAGCAGTCCGCCGGCCTGTGCGAACCCGCCGGTGACGGTGGCCGAGACGGTCGGCTTGTCGACCGACTTCGCGGTGAAGCCCGCGGTGATCGAGATGAGCCCGCCGGTGGTCGCGTTCGCGAAGGAGTCGGCGTCGGTCAGCGACTGGGCGAGCACCGTGAGGGTCTGCGTGGCGGTGACCTCGCCGCCGCCGAGCCGCGCCGACACGGTGGGCGCGGTGTTCGCCTCGGCCGTGGAGGCGTTCACGGCGAGGATGCCGACCGAGAAGCTGTCGACGCTCGAGTTGGTGGCGTCGTTGCCGATGGCCTTGACCTCGATGACGAGGGCGCCCGCGTCGCCGACCTTGCCGGCGGCGGGATCGACGTGGGTGGAGCCGACGTCGCCGTCGAGCTCGGCCTTCGTGACCGCGTTGTCGATCGCGGTGGGCGAGACGGTGCTGATGCTCACGCCGCCGAACGCGACGCCTCCCGAGACGGCGGTCGCGCGGTTCAGCGCGTGGGCGTACAGGGTGAGCTTCTGGGTGACGCCCGAGATCTCGGCCGGGTCGCCGACGAGGGCGGCGGTGATCGTGGCGTTCGTGATCTTCGCGGTGGCCTCGCCGCCGTTCACCCCGGCGAGGCCGGCGGCGACGGCGGTGAGCTTCGCGGACACGGTGTTCGTGCCGTCGGCCTCGATCGTGACGTTCCTGGCCGCCGTGATGGTGCCGTCCCAGCGAGCGGTGGTCGGTGCGGCGATCGTGGCGATGGGGGCGCCGACCGCGATGCCCGCGAAGGCGCCGATGGTCATGACGTTCGAGACCGCGGTGGCCGAGTTCACCGACGTGGCGATGAACGAGACGTCGGCACCGGATGCCGCGATCGAACCGGCTCCCGTCGCCGAGACGGGCGAGGTGACCTCGGCGTGGGCGATGCCGACCGCGAGGCTCGCGAGCGCCACGGCGGCGGTGAGCACCCGCGCCTCGGCGGTGTTGTGCGCGTTCGCCGTCACCTGTACGAGGCCGGCACTCGTGATGGCGCCGTTCATGCTCGCGCGCACCTCGTTGTCGACGTCGGCGAGGGCGATCATGGCCTTCAGGTCGATGAGCCCACCCGACACGGCGTCGACGATGCTCTTGGCGAGGTTGCCGTCGCCGTGGGTCTTCGCGGTCACGCGGATGGTGCCGGTCGACGAGAGCGTGCCGCTCGAGACGAGTGCCCGGATCCACGCGTCGCCGGTGATCTCGGTGCTGGCCCAGGCGCCGCTGATGCCGATGAGGGCGATGGCGCCCATGAACGTGTCGGCGGTGGCCCGGTTCTCGGCATCGGCCTCGACGGTGATGCTCGAGGCGGTGAGCACGTTCCCGGCGATCTCGGCGAGGGTGTGGCCCGAGAGCACCGCGAACACGACCTGGATCTGCACGCTGACACCGCCACCACCACCGCCCGGGGCGACGACCGCCGCCTCGTTGTCGGCCGTCGCGCGCACGATGACCGCGCCGGTCGTCGTGGTCGCCCCGCGGAGCACGGCCTCGAGGTTGCGCGAGGAGTTCGCCCGGGCGACGGTGACGCCGAGCGCGAACGCCCCGATCGTGACGTTCAGGGTCTTCACCGTGACGTGGCGGTCACCGTCGGCGGTGATCGAGACGCCGCCGCTGCCGATGGTGCCGACGGGGGCCGCCGAGGCCGCCGCGGTGCCCGAGAGGTCGACGAAGGTGATGACGCCGCCGATGCCGATCGCGCCGCCGGCGAGTGAGATGGCGAGGGCGTCGATCGTGACGTGGTCGGTGACCTTCGCGACGTAGCGGCCGACGGTGCCGGCGCCGCCCACGGCGACGGTTCCGGTGAGGGTCTCGGCCCGGTTGTCGCCGGCCACGCTGACGTAGGCGATCGCGAAGCCGACCGCCCCGGCGCCGACGGCCACGCCGATCGAGTAGACGTTGAGCGTGCGGTTCGCGCTCGACTCCACGAGGATGCCGAGTCCGGCCCGTCGCAGCTCCGCTCCGCCCTCGATGTGCGCCCGCTGGGTGCCCGTGTCCTTGATCACGGCGACCTGGCCGCCGATGCCGACGAAGCCGCCACCTGCCGCGAGCCCGAAGGCCAGCGAGTCCTCGACCATGATCGCGCGAACGCTGATCTCGTCGGACCCGCCGCCGCCGGCCGTGATGACCGCGGTCGAGCCGATCGAGGCATCCGTGCGGCTGCGGATGTTGAGCACGAGCACCGAGCCGCCGCCGCCGACGAAGCCGCCGCCGATGGCGCCCGCGATGCCGAGCACCTGCAGGTCGTCGATCGCCCAGACCCGCACCGAGTGGCCCGCCGTCACGAGTCCGTCGATGCTCGCCGTGGTGCCGTCGCTCGGCGGGGTGCCGAGGGCGCTCGCGGTGAGGCCGTTCGTCGGGGCTGCCCCGGCGATGCCCGAGGAGGCGCCCGCCATGGCGGCCGAGACGCGGTCGTTGGTCTTCTCCTCGCCGTCGACCATGATCCACTCGCTCGGCGTGGCCTCGGGGTTCGCGTCGACCGTCGTGGCGTGCACCTTCGCGCGGTACTTGTGGCCGTTGAAGGTCACGTACGAGTTCGCGTCGTCCATGTCGTACGAGGTCGCGGCGTTCCACGCGGCGTACGTGCGGGTGCTGGTGGTGCCGCCGAGGGCGTCCTTGTAGCCGCCGTCGCCCTTCGCGATGTCGTCGGCCTCGTCGGTGTTGTCCTTGGCGGTGGGCGCGGCATCCGTCTCGCCCTGCCACTGGCCGTCGGTGCCCGGCGTGCTCGTCGCGTGCTCCTGCGTCGCCGCCCAGCGCTTGCCGCCGGAGGTGACCACGTCGCCCTTGCGGTAGAAGAGGTTCACGTCGCCCGCGGTGGCGGCCGAGAACTCGCCGCGGAACGGCCCGCCGTCGGCCTGGTGGTAGGTGCCCGACTGCTGGGTGCCGATCGCCCAGATCGAGAGCGAGATCGCGAGACCCACCGCGCCGCCGGCGATGCTCACGGCGATCGAGCTGACGTCCTTGATCGAGAGGGCGAACACCTCGACGTCGTCGTTGGCCTTCACCGTCGCGCCCGAGCCGATCGAGGCCTGCACGCTCGTGTCGGCGATGCCGATGTCGATGCCGCCCGCGACGCCGACGAAGCCACCGGCCGCGCCGCCCGCGATGGTGAGGGACTTGAAGCGGTCGACCGCCGAGACGTTGACGCTCTGCGATGCGGATGCCCCGGAGTCGAGGTTCACCTGCGAGCCGCCGCCGATGAACGCCTTCACGACGACGTGGAGCAGGGTGACGGCGATGCCGCCGGCGACACCGACGAAGCCGCCGCCGATCGCGGGCACGAGCCCGAAGATGTCTTCCGAGGAGTAGGCCTGCACCGCGACGCCGTGGAACGGGGCGCCCGCGCCGTAGCGGCCGAAGCCGTTGCCGACGATGGTGCCGCTGTAGACGTCGGGCAGCCCCGAGCCGGTGGCGAGCGCGTCGACGACGGAGCCGGCACCGAGGAAGGCCTGCGTGTTCTTGTCGAGGAGGGCGATGCCGACCGCGGCGCCGACGCCGACGAGCCCTCCGGC
>NZ_JBFUCL010000033.1:0-17869 GCF_056405255.1 Agromyces sp. P1_H4
GTGCTGCCCTCGACGTTGCGCCCCGGCTTCGACGCGGTGATCGACGCGGTGATGGCCGAGGCCGAGCTGGAGCGGCCCACGGGACGCACCGCGTTCGTGGCGTCCGGCGGTGGACGCCGTGGCAGCCATACCGAGCACCTCGGGCCGCTGCTCGCCGAGATGCAGGTGCTCGCCCGCCAGCACCCGGGGGCATCGTGGTGAGCGCGGCCGTCGCAGGTGGCGCCGTGCGCGAGGCATCCGTCGCCCGGCCCCTGCCCGACGACCCGGCCGCGCGTCGCGCGTGGGACGTCGCCGCGACCGTGACCGACCCCGAGATCCCGGTGCTCACCATCGAGGACCTCGGGGTGCTGCGCTCGGTCGAGGTCGGCGACGCCGGCGCCGTGCGCGTGCAGCTGACCCCCACGTACAGCGGATGCCCCGCCATGGAGGCCATGCGCGACGACGTGCTGCTCGCCCTCACGCATGCCGGCTACGCCGACGTGCGCGTCGAGCTCGTGCTGGCGCCCGCGTGGACCACCGACTGGATGAGCGAGGCGGGCAAGCAGAAGCTCCGCCGCTACGGCATCCAGGCGCCGCCCGGCAACGCGCCGGCCCGCGGGTCGGGCCCGGTGCGGCTGCAACTCGCGGTGAAGTGCCCGCGCTGCGATTCGCTGAACACGCGCGAGCTCGCCCGCTTCGGCTCGACGTCGTGCAAGGCGCTCTACGAGTGCCGCGACTGCCTCGAGCCGTTCGACTACTTCAAGGTGCTCTGATGGCCGCGCGCAACCTGGGGTCGACGACGACCCGCACCGACGCACGCGCGGTGGCCGGTTCTGCGGATGCCGCGGTCGCGTCGGCGTTCCTCGTGTCCACGGTCGGCGGCGAGCACGTCTCGAAGCGGCACCGCGCCCGCTTCCACACGCTCGAGGTCGCCGAGGTACGGCCGCTCACCGCCGACGCGGTGGAGGTCACCTTCGCCGTGCCCGACGAGCTCGCCGACGACTACACCTACCTGCCCGGCCAGTACGTCGCCCTGCGCGCCGAACTCGACGGACACGAGCGCCGCCGCAGCTACTCGATCTGCCGCCCGCCCGAGCGCGGCAGCCTCTCGGTCGCGATCAAGCGCGACCTCGGCGGTGTCTTCTCGACGTGGGCGAACTCCGAGCTGAAGGCCGGCGACACGCTCGACGTGATGAGCCCGCAGGGCACGTTCACCTCGACGCTCGACGCCCTCGACGGCAAGCACGTCGTCGGCATCGCGGCCGGCAGCGGCATCACGCCCCTCATGGCGCTCGCCCACACGGTGCTCTCGCGGTCGGCGACGTCGGAGTTCGAGCTCGTCTACACGAACCGGTCGACGCTCGACGTGATGTTCCTCGAGGAGCTGGCCGAGCTGAAGGACCGCTACCCGTCGCGCCTCGCGCTGCATCACGTGCTCTCGCGCGAGCAGCGCACGGCACCGCTGCTCTCGGGCCGCATCGACGCGCCGAAGCTCGAGCAGATGCTCGACGTGCTCATCCGTCCCGAGACGGTCGACGAGTGGTTCCTCTGCGGCCCGTTCGAACTCGTGCAGCTCGCCCGTGACACCCTCGCCGGCAAGGGCGTGCCGGTCGAGCACGTGCGCTACGAGCTCTTCACCACCGACGCCGACCGCGTCGAGCCGCGCCACGGCCGCCCCGTCGAGGTGCAGCAGGGCGAGCAGACCGTCGCGATCGAGTTCACGCTCGACGGCCAGTCGACGACCGTGGAGAGCCCGGTGTCCGCGAACGAGTCGATCCTCAACGCGGCGCTCCGCGTGCGGCCCGACGTGCCGTTCGCGTGCGCGGGCGGCGTGTGCGGCACCTGCCGCGCGAGGGTCGTCGAGGGCAGCGTGAACATGACCGAGAACTACGCGCTCGAGCCCGACGAGCTCGAGCGCGGCTACGTGCTCACCTGCCAGTCGCATCCGAAGTCCGACCGCGTCGTCGTCGACTACGACGTCTGACGCGGGTAACCTGCGAGCGGGTCGACGGCGACCCGCTGAACGGAGCCCAATGATCGAACTCACCGTGGCCGACGGCGTCGCCGAGGTCGTGCTGAACGCCCCCGAGAAGCTCAACGCGCTCGACGCGGCGGCGCTCGCCGAACTCTCGGACGCCTACGGCGAGGCCGAACGGCTGGCCGCAGCCGGCGACGTGCGCGCGCTCGTCCTGCGCGGCGAGGGCCGGGCGTTCTGCGCCGGCCGCGACATCTCGGGCGTCGACCCGCGCGACGACGACGTGCTGGGCTACCTCGGCGGCCGGGTGCAGCCGCTCCTCGAGCGCATGGCGTCGCTGCCGGTGCCCACGTTCGCCGTGGCGCACGGCGCCTGCCTCGGCGTCGGACTCGGACTGCTCATCGCGAGCGACATCGTCTACGTCGCCGACACGGCGAAGATCGGCTCGCCGTTCGCCAACCTCGGCGCGACCCTCGACTCGGGCGGCCACGCCCTCTTCGTGGAGCGCCTCGGCGCCCACAAGACCATGGACCTCATCGTCACCGGCCGGCTCATGTCGGGCACCGAGGCCGTGACCTGTGGACTGTTCTCCCAGGTGTTCCCGGCCGACGAGGTGACGGATGCCACCCGCGTGGCGGCCCGCGCCGCGGCATCCGGGGCCACCCAGGCGTTCATCGCCTCGAAGGCGCTGGTCGCCGCACTCCGCGACGACCGCCTCGGGCTCTGGCAGTCGATGGACCAGGAGAACCGGGCGCAGGCGGCGCTGTGCGACACGGCCGACTACCGCGAGGGGTTCGCGGCGTTCCAGCAGAAGCGCAGGCCGGCGTTCAACGGCCGCGGCTGAGCGGTCGCAGGCCGGCGCGATCTCGAATCGTCCATGCCCGCCCCCGGGCTACTCGGGCAGCGGGGCGAGCTCGCCGGCGGACGCCGCTTCCTCGAGCAGCACCCGCCGGGCGCGTTCGTAGAGCTCCATCGCCTGCTCGGCGGTGTCGGCGACTGCCGTCATGCCGACCCGGCCGTGCTCCGTGATCGCGCTGATCATGTGGAACACGATGCCGGCCTGCCTCGACTGGTCGTAGTGCAAGCCGCTCCTCGCGATGACGTCGAACAGGTCGCCCACCGAGAGCGCCTTGAGCTCATCGGCGTCCAGGTGGTCGGTCGCGACCAGGTGCTTCTCGACGCCCTCCGGGGTCAGGAAGCGCCCCGATTCGGCGTCGTACCGCCCGTCGGTCAGGAACTGCAGGGTCAGGAACGGATGCGTCGTGCCGCCCTTGCGCAGGTTGATCTCGATCGCGTGCGCCGTCCAGTCGCCCGCGGCATCCCGAACCACGACGAAGTCGACGGCGAAGCGCCCGAGCACGCCCTCGGCGGCCAGTCGCTCGCCGATGGCCATGGCCGGTTCGCTGATCAGCCGTGAGTACGCGGGGTCGGCGGGGAAGACGCAGCCGAGGTAGCTCTGCCCGGTGACACCCCCGAGCAGTTGGTCGTGCGTGGAGAGCAGCTCCACCGTGCCGCCGGGAAGGGCCCGCAGCTGCACGCTCGGGCTCAGGAGCTCCTCGCCGACGATGCGCTCCTCGACGATGCCGCCGTCGGCCTCGAGCGCTGACTCGTACACCTCGAACGGCGTGTCCGGCGCCTCCAGCTGCATCGCCCGCACGCGTTCCGCGATCGCCTCACGCCGCTCGGAGGTCGGCCGTTCTGCGACGCCACGAAGGTCGACCACGGCATTGCCCGAGCCCGAGACGCCCTCGTTGAGCTTCACGATGACCTCGCCCATGCCGGGCTTCACGACCAGAAGCTCGTCGAGCGCATCGACGACCTCGCCGATGCCGTGCAGGTCCTCCGCCCCAAGCGGATGGTTCACGCCGACCTCGGCGAAGAGCCTGCGGCAGCCGGTCTTGCTGCCGAGACCGGCCAGGCGCGGGTCGGCTCCGTACATCGGGATCCCGAGCGTCAGGGCGATGTCCCGTTCGAGCTCGGTCGTGTTGTACGGCACGAGGTGGCTGTGCGCGCGGTTGGGGATGAGCGCGGCGATCTTCGCCAGCAGCCTCGGGCGCTCCAGCACCTTGCGGCTGAGCGACCGCGGCGACGCGTCACCCACCGACAGCATGGTGAGCCGGGCGAGCGCGTGGCTCGGGATGACGCCCGGCAGCAGCGCCAGGTAGTACTCGATGATCCGCGGATCGACGGGCATCGAGGTCACGTAGACCATCCGGAGCCGGGGCTGGCGCAGCAGCAGGAGGAGGAAGAGGAACCGCTCCTCGAACGCCTGCGTCATGCTGCCGCTGCCCGCGACCGTGCGGCTCACCGGCACGGACGGGATGATCACGACCGACTCGTCGTCGACATCGAGGTTCATCGCCTCCCAGACCGACCGCATCCGTTGCTGCAGCCTCGAGAACCGGATGCCACGGGCCTCGTCGTCGAGATCGACAAGCGTCTCCGTCGCGCTCATGTCGCCACCTCGGCCTTCGTCTCGTCGATCCCGGTGACCGCGAAAGCCCGCACCGGCCGGCTGAAGCCCTTCAGGTCCAGTTCGCCCACCGGTTCGCCGGACGCCAGGCCCTCGGTGGCGGAGTGCACGCGAGGAGCCACGAGGATCTGCCAGGGTCCGGCCTCACCGCACAGGCGTGCGGCGAGGTTCGTCACGCTGCCGATGGCCGCATAGTCGAAGCGACCTTCGAAGCCGATGCGGCCGAGCGTGGCGAAGCCCTGGGCGATGCCGATGCCGAACCCGAGGTCGTGGCCCTGCCTGGTCCACCCCTCGGCGAGCTCGCCGACCCGGTCGCGCATCGCCACGGCCATCGTGACCGCCCGCCCGGCCGGGTCGTCGCAGGGCAGCGGATCGTTGAAGAACACCATCAGGCCGTCGCCCGTGAAGCGTTCCAGGGTTCCCTCGAAGCGGTAGATCAGCTCGCCGAGGGCCGTGTGGTACTCGGCGAGCACGCCCATGACCTCCTCCGGCTCGCTCGACTCGGCGAACCGGGTGAACCCGCGGAGATCGCAGAAGACGACCACGATCTCGCGACGGTGACTGCCGAGGAATCCCTCATCGCCCGAGTCGATCACGAGGTCGACCAGCTGGGGCGACAGGAAGCGTCGGAGTCGATTGACGCGCTGCAGCTCGGCCACCTGCGCGTCGACGCGGGCCGCGAGCTCGGTGTTCCATGCGGCGAGCTCGGCGGCCTGCCGCTCGATCGTGTCCTGGTATCGCTTGACCCGAGCGAGCGACGCGACGCGGGCGAGCAGCTCGCCCTGGTTCAGCGGCTTCGTCACGAAGTCGTCGGCGCCTGCCTCGATCGCCCGCACCTTCTCCTGGTCGCCGCTCGCCGTGATCATGATCACGGGGAGGAACTCGAACCCGGCCGTGCTGCGGATGCGGCGGCACACCTCGTAGCCGTCGATGCCTGGCATCACGATGTCGAGGAGGATGAGGTCGGCACCCGACGAGGGGAGCAGTGCGAGCGCCTCCTCCCCGGAGGTCGCCGTGACCATGCGGTACCCGCGCGGGCTCAGGATCGCGTCGAGGAGCCGGAGGTTCTGCGGCAGGTCGTCCACCGCGAGCAGGGTGATCTCGTCAATGGCCATCGCCGTGCCCGTTGTTCAGGAAGTCGTCCACCTGACCGGGGAGCGCCCGGACGCTGATCGGCTTGTCGAGGTAGCCGTCGAAGCCCTCTCGTGCCGTGCGCTCTCGGTCCTCGCGCATGGCGAAGGCCGTGACCGCGACAACCGGGACGTCGCCCAGGCGCGGGTCCTGCCGGAGCAGGTGGAGTGCCTCGTAGCCGTCGATCCCCGGGAGCTGCAGGTCCATCAGCACGAGATCGGGATCGCAGCTCGCCGCGAGGGCGACGCCCTCCTCGCCCGTCTGCGCCTCGACCACCTCGTACCCCGATGCGGTGAGCACGTCCCGGACGAGCTTCAGGTTGAGCGCGTTGTCCTCCACGACGAGGATGCGGCGGCCGGGCATCAGGGCGCCTCCTCCGGTCGGGCCGCGACGGGCGCGCTCGCCGCCGACAGCGATCCCGCGTGCACGGCACCCACCCGGCGCAGGGCCCCGACGAGCTCCTCCCGGCCGACGGGCTTCACCAGGTAGTCCGCGGCGCCGAGGGTCAGGCCGCGCGACCGCTCGTCGAGGATCGACACGATGATCACCGGCACCGCACTGGTGGCCTCGTCCTCGCGGACCCGGGTCAGCACCTGCCAGCCGTCGAGTCCCGGCATCCGGATGTCCAGCACCACCGCCGCGGGCCCGAGCGCGTGGATGAGCTCGAGCCCCTCCTCGCCGTCGCGCGCGTGCACGACCTGCACGCCGAGGCCGTCGAGGTACGCCGTCATCAGGTCGAGCGACGCGCGGTCGTCATCGATGACCACGACGACGGGCAGGTGCGTCGCATCGGCCGGCGCCGGCGGAGGCTCGGGCGCGGGGCCGCGCATCGGCACGGTGAACCCGAAGCTGCTGCCGACGCCGATTTCCGACTCCAGCCACATCCGTCCCCCCAGCAGCGAGACGATGCGCCGGCAGAGCGTGAGCCCGAGGCCGGTGCCCTCCTCGTGCTGTGCTCCCCGGCGGCCCTGCTGGAACGACTCGAAGATGCGTTCCCGGTCCTCGGCCGGGATGCCGGCGCCGTCGTCCGTCACCGTGACCGCCAGGTCCTCGTCGACGCGCCGGGCGGCCACGGCGATATGCCCTCCGTCGCCGGTGAACTTCACGGCGTTGCTCAGCAGGTTGAGCAGCACCTGTTTCAGCCTGAGCTCGTCGGAGACGATCCCGTCGATGGTCGGATCGACCTCGAGCGTGATCGTGATGCCATGCAGCGCGGCCCGCTCGCGCACCATGGAGATGCCGTACTCGAGGACCGCCCGCACCGAGAACGTCGAGTTGGCGAGTTCCATCCGGCCCGCCTCCACCTTCGAGAGGTCCAGGATGTCGTTGAGCAGCTGGAGGAGGTGCCGCCCGGAGCTGAGGATGTCGTGGAGGTACTCGTCCTGCCGCTCGTTGAGCTCGCCGAACATCCGCTCCAGGAGCACCTCGGAGAAGCCGATCACGGCGTTCAGCGGCGTGCGGAGCTCGTGCGACATGCTCGCGAGGAACTCGGACTTGTGCTGGCTCACCACCTCGAGCTCGGCCGTCTTCGTCTCGAGCTCGCGGAACAGCCGTGCGTTCCACACGGCGAGTGCGGACTGGCTCGCGAACGTCTCGAGGAATTCGACGGTCTCGTGCGAGAAGCCGCCGGGGGTCTTGCGGCGCACGACGAGCGCACCGATGATCCGGTCGCCCCGCAGCACCGGCACGGCGAGCACCGACCGCCAGCCGTCGCCGTGCAGCAGCTCCAGGTGCGGGTCGAGTTCGACCGTGTCGAGGTCGGCGACGGCCAGCGGATGCCCCTCGAGTGCCGCGCGGCCGACGAGGGTCGTGTCGAGATCCACCCGGATGCCGCGCAGCCGGTCGAGGAGTGCGGCGCTGGTCGCGTAGGCGCTTCGCACCGAGAAGCTGCGGTCCCCCTCGACGTACTCCATGATCGAGCCGCCGTCGCAGCCCGAGAAGCGCACGGCGTTCATGATGATGTTCGACAGCACCTCGTCGAGCACGAGGCTCGAGCTCACCACGCCGCCGACCTCGCTGAGCGCCTCGAGCTGCGCGACCCGACGCGCGAGCTCCCGCCCGCGCTCCTCGAGTGCGCGGACGAGGTGCACGTTGCGCACCACGACCGCGGCCTGGGCGGCGAACGCCTCGAGCAGGGCCATGGCGCGTTCGTCGAAGGGGTCGACGTGGGTGCGGAAGAGCGAGAGCGCGCCGACCACGTCGTCGTCCAGCAGCATCGGCGCTGAGATGAGCGTGCGGAACCTGCCGATCTCCTGGAGGTCCAGGCGCCCGTACTCGGGGTCGACGAGCACGTCGGCCACCTGGCTCATCGTGCGATCCTCGGTCACCCGGCCCACGAGCGTGCGCCGGTCCAGCTTCATGGGGTTCGCCTCGATGTAGCTCACGAACTCGCTCGTGAGTCCGACCGAGGAGGAGAGTACGAAATGGTCGTCCTCGATGAGGTAGATCGCGGCGGCGGCGCTTCGGCACAACCGCCGTGCGCTCTCGACCACGGTGTCGAGCACCGCATCGGGGTCCGCCGAGGATCGGCCGAGTGCGGTGAGGACCTCGTTCATCGCGGCGAACTGCTCGGTGGCGTCGCTGTAGTCCCGCTGGAGGCTCTGGAACGCCTCCGGGCTGATCGGGTGTGCTCGCTCGCTGATGGCGGCCTCCCTTTGAGACCTTCGCGCGACCGCGATGTCAGCCCACAT
Organism: Agromyces sp. P1_H4; assembly: GCF_056405255.1. Lineage (NCBI taxonomy): Bacteria > Bacillati > Actinomycetota > Actinomycetes > Micrococcales > Microbacteriaceae > Agromyces > Agromyces sp. P1_H4. Next base: position 8,249 of record NZ_JBFUCL010000033.1, read on the forward strand.
CATCCTCGCGGCGTGCGCCGCCCGCAACGGTCAGGGGACGCACGCCGCCGAGACCGCGGTCGGCCCTGGACGGGCGCAGCATGCCGGGGCCGGCTCAGCGAGCCGCGCCCTCCTCCTGGTCGTGCTCCTCGATGTCGTGTCCGAGGTCGTCCTCGATGAGCAGGTCGAAGCGCACGTGGTCGCTGCGGTAGGCCGACCGTCCGAGCATGTGCGCCGTCATCGGTTGGGTGAGCAACTGGAACGTCATCACGAGCACGGCCGTGGTGAGCACGCCCCACGTCGGCACCTGCAGCACGATCGCGACGAGCACTGCGGCGAGGCCGAGCACCTGCGGCTTGGTCGCGGCGTGCAGCCGGGTCAGCACGTCGGGGAACCGCACGATGCCGATGCCCGCGGCCATCGACAGGAAACCGCTGACCAGGATCAGCAGCCCGACCGCGATCTCGGCGGCGCTCACGAGGCGTCCTGCTTCGCCATGAACCGGGCGATCGAGATCGAACCGACGACCGCGAACATCGCCAGCACGAGCATGACCACGAGCGTGTCGGTGTGCTTGTTGACCGCCATCTCGGCGCCGAGCGCGCAGATCGCGATGGCGAGCAGCACGTCGGTGGCCAGTGCGCGGTCGAGGATCGAGGGCCCGCGGATGATCCGGTAGACCGCGGCGAGGGCGCCGATGCCGAACATGATGCCGGCGGCGACGCTGACGACGGTGAGGAAGGTCATCGTGATTCCTCCTTCTGGGATGCGGTGCCGGGCGCTGATGCGGTGCGCTGCCCCGATGCTGCCCGGCGGTCGCGTCGCGCCTCGCGAACGGATGCCGCCTGCGCTCGCGTGCCGATGGCGAGCACGATCCGCTCCTCGGTGCCGAGGACCTCGCGGCGCACCCGGTCGATGTCGGCGTGGGTGCGCGTGTCGAGGGCATGCAGGTAGAGCAGCCCGCGCTCCCGGTCGATGTCGACGACGACCGTGCCGGGGACCACCGAGATCGCCTCGGCGGTGAGCGTCGTCACGAGGTCGGAGCGCGTCAGCAGCTGCACCGCGATGATCGAGCTGATCGGCTGCCAGCGCGGGTTCACGGCGAGGAACGCCACCTGCAGCGAGGCGACGACGACGTCGAACATCATCCGCAGGCCGAGCAGCAGCCCCCGCCACGGGTTGAACCGCCCGCTGAGCAGCACCGGCGGCAGGTAGAGCACGCGCGTGACGCCGATCGCGAGGAGGAGGCCCGTGACGATCGTGAGCGCATCGATGTGGTCCCACAGGAACAGCCACAGCGCCACGAGGCCGACGAGCAGGGGAAGCTGCCGCCACACCGAGCCCCAGCGTGACACGGGCGTCTGGTGCCGCGGGCTCATCGGATGCCTCCCGGGAACACGAGCGACACGTACACGTCGGGGTCGATGAGGTTCGCCGCCGCCCGATCGGTGAACTCGAARATGGGTCCGGCGAACACGGTGAGCAGCAGGGTCACCACGACGAGCGCGGTCGTCGCCGCGACCATGAGCACGGGCGTCGTGCGGGTCGCGGTGACGGTCGCCCCCTCGGGCGCCTCCTGCACCGACCCGAGCAGCACCGATTCATAGCCCTCGAGCTCGTCGCGTCCGCGCCAGAATGCCATGTTCCAGAAGCGCGTGAGGGCGTAGAGGGTGATGAGCGAGGTGATCGCGCCGGCGGCGATCACCGCCCAGACGAGCCAGGCCGGCCCCGCGGCATCCGTCGCATTCGCATCGTCGGCGCCCGCCAGGAACAGGCCGACCTTGCCGAGGAAGCCCGAGAACGGCGGGATGCCGCCGAGGTTCAGGGCCGGGATGAAGAACAGGATGGCGAGGTACGGCGACGCCTTCAGCAGCCCCGCGAGCCGGTTGATGGATGTGGCGCCGCCGAACCGCTCGATGAGCCCCGTCGTGAGGAACAGCGTCGTCTGCACGGTGATGTGGTGCACCACGTAGTAGATGGTCGACGAGTAGCCGAGCTGGGTGCCCACGCCGATGCCGAAGATCATGTAGCCGATGTGGCTCACGAGGGTGAACGAGAGCAGGCGCTTCACGTCGGCCTGGGTGAGCGCGCCGAGGATGCCGATGAGCATCGTGAGCCCCCCGACCACCAGCAGCAGAACCGTCAGGTCGTTGTCGGCGAAGATGACCGTCTCGGTGCGGATGATCGCGTACACGCCCACCTTCGTGAGCAGGCCGGCGAACACGGCGGTGACCGGAGCCGGAGCGGTCGGATACGAGTCGGGCAGCCAGAACGACAGCGGGAAGATGGCCGCCTTGATGCCGAACGCGATGAGCAGCAGCAGGTGCAGGATGAGCTGCACGTTCTCGGGCAGCTCTGCGATGCGCACCGAGAGCTGGGCCATGTTCGCGGTGCCGGTCGCGCCGTAGATCAGGGCGATCGCGCTGAGGAAGAACAGCGACGAGACGAGGCTCACGATGATGTACGTGACGCCGGCGCGGATGCGCTCCCCCGTGCCGCCCAGCGTGAGCAGCACGTAGCTGGCCGACAGGAGAATCTCGAACGCCACGTAGAGGTTGAACAGGTCGCCGGCGACGAACGCGTCGAACACGCCGGCCGACAGGATCAGGTAGCTGGGGTGGAAGATTGACACCGGGGTCTCGCGATGCCGGTCGGCGACGCCCTGCCCGACGGCGTACACGAGCACCACGAGCAGCACGATGGCCGAGATGAGCAGCATGATCGCTGAGAGCCGGTCGACGACGAGCACGATGCCGAACGGCGGTTCCCAGCCGCCGATCGCCACCACGGTGGGTTCGCCGGCGTCGACGGCCACGAGCAGCAGCGCCGCGATCACCGCGACGCTCGCGAGCACCGTGGCGCTCACCGCCATCTGCGCGCGCCGGTGGCGTCCGAGGATGAGCGCCGTCGCGGCGCCGAGCAGCGGCAGCAGCACGACGAGCGGAACGAGCACGCCGGTCGCGGTCATCGGGGCACCTCCTCGGGCTCCTCGTCGCTGGCGTCGATGAGGTCCTGGATCGCGCGGTCGTCGGCGGCCGACGACCTGATGAGGTCGGCGGCCTGCTCGGCGTCCTCGATGTCCTCCGAGACGTCGTCGACGAGATCACCCTTCTCCCCGAGTCGGGCGAGCCACCACGACCGGTAGATGAGCGCGAGCATGAACGCGGTGATGCCGAGGTTGATGACGATGGCCGTGAGCACGAACGCCTGTGGCAGCGGGTCGGAGATCTCGTCGGGATCGACCCCCTCGCCGAGGATCGGCGCGAGGCCCGGGGCGCCGCTCATCAGGAAGATGAGGATGTTCACGGCGTTGCCGACGAGCAGGAAGCCGATGAGCACCCGCGTGAGGCTGCGCTCGAGCATGATCGAGATGCCGGCGCCGAACAGCACGGCCATGAGCACGACGAGGGTGAGCGATGCGGTCATCGGGCCAGCTCCTCGGCGAGCTCGGGACCCTCGCCCTGCTCGACGGCGTCGATGCCGGATGCCGCGTCGCGGCCGCCCGAGTCCAGGTCGCCGCCCTCCTCGCCCTCGTCGCCCGCGGCTTCCTCCTGACGGTCGACCTCGCCGCCGAGCGAGCGGAGGATGTCGAGCACGAGCCCGACGACCACGAGGTAGACCCCGATGTCGAAGAGCGTGGAGGTGCCGATGGAGAGGGTGCCGAGCACCGGCACCTCGGCCTCGAACCACGCCGACTCGAGCGGGATGCCGCCGAAGAACAGCGACGCCGTCGCGGTGCCGGCCGCGAGCAGCAGGCCCGTGCCGAGCAGCCGGCCGGCGTCGACCGGGGCCGCCTCGCCGAGCTCGTACCGCCCACCGGCGAGGTAGCGCGCGACGAGCGCGAGGCCGGCGAGCAGGCCGCCGGCGAAGCCGCCGCCCGGTGCGTTGTGGCCGACGAAGAGGAGGTAGACCGACACGATGATCGCCGGGTGGAAGAGCAGGCGCACGAGCACCTCGATGAGGATCGAGCGGTTGCGCGGCGAGAGGGTGCGCCCCGCGAGGAGCCACGTCTGCCGGGTCGAGGCCGCGTCGGCTGCGGCATCCGTCTCGCCGTCGGTGTCGGCGAGGCTCGTGCGGGGCGCGCGGATGCTCGAGGCGGGCTCGGGGACGGGCTGCAGGCGCTCGCGGCGGTTCACGGGCGCCACGTCGTCGTCGAGGTCGTCGAGGCGCGGCGCTCCGCCCGTGCGGCCCGACACGAAGATGAGGCTCGCGACGCCGGTGGCCACCGCGACGAGCACCGAGATCTCGCCGAGCGTGTCCCAGGCCCGGATGTCGACGAGCATGACGTTCACGATGTTCTTGCCGTGCGCCTCGAGGGCGAGGGCCGGCAGGCCGCCGGCGATCGTGGGCTGGATGCGCGCGCCGAGTGCGATGAGTCCGACGATGCCCATCACGATGCCCGCGAGCGCGCCGATGATGCCGCGCGCCAGCTTGTGCACGGGCGGGTTGCGCTGGGCGACCTGCTTCGGCAGCCGGCGCAGCACGAGCACGAAGACCACGACGACGATGGTCTCGACCAAGGCCTGCGTGAGCGCGAGGTCTGGCGCGCCGGCCATGCCGAACAGCAGCACGAGCCCGTAGCCCGTGACGCTGACGAGCAGCACCACGGTCATGCGCTGGCGCACGGTGGCCGCGGCGACGGCGGCGATCGCCATCACGAAGGCGAGGAACGGCTGCGACGGGTAGTCCCAGGGCCGCAGCTCGTCGGGCCACGTGGTGTTCATGATCGACGCGGCGCCGAGGCCGCCGATGAACACCGTGATGATGATCGCGAGGTAGCCGGGCAGCCCGCGGTGCTGGATGGCGGTCGTGACGGATGCCGCGACCCGGTCGACGACCGACACGATGCCGAGGTAGCCCCGGGCCGAGTCGACCACGGGGGAGACCGCCGCCTGCAGGCGTGCGACCCGACGGCGCTCCCACACGAGCAGGCCGCCGAGCGCGAAGACCACCAGCGAGAGGTACAGCGCCGGCTCGAGGCCGTGCCAGAGTGCGAGGTGGTAGGCCTCGGAGCCCGGCAGCTCGTCGGCGTAGGCGGTGAGCAGCGGTTCGATGAACCCGATCGCGAACGCGAACACGATACTCGCGGCCGAGAGGATGCCCGGCGCGATGCCGATCGCCCGGCTCGGTGCGTGCAGCGGCGTGGGGTCGAGGCCCTCGCGGGTGAAGAACGCGCCCCACACGAACCGCACCGAGTAGGCCACGGTGAGCACCGAGCCGAGGAASGCGCCCACGAGGGCGATCCACGCCCACGGCTCGGAGGCGGCGACGGCCTCGAGGAACGCCGTGAACACGGCCTCCTTCGCGACGAAGCCGAGCAGTGGCGGGAGGCCCGCCATGGAGGCGGCGGCGACGATCGCGATGGTCGCGATCACCGGCATCCGTCGCCCGAGCGCTGAGAGCTTGCGCCAGTCGCGGGTGCCGGCCGAGTGGTCGACGATGCCCACCACGAGGAAGAGCGAGGCTTTGAACAGCGCGTGCGCGAGCAGCAGCGCGACGCCCGCGAGCGCGGCGTCGCGGGTGCCGAACCCGGTCACGAGCACGAGGAAGCCGAGCTGGCTGACGGTGCCGTAGGCGAGCAGCAGCTTCAGGTCGTACTGACGCAGGGCGCGCCATCCGCCCACCAGCATCGTGAGCACGCCGAGCACGATGACGATCGGATGCCACACCTCGAGGTCGGCGTAGCCGGGGGCCAGTCGCGCGACGAGGTAGACGCCCGCCTTCACCATGGCGGCGGCGTGGAGGTAGGCCGACACGGGCGTGGGCGCGGCCATCGCGGCGGGCAGCCAGAAGTGGAAGGGCACCAGCGCGCTCTTCGAGATCGCTCCGACGAGCACGAGCGCGATCGCCCATTCCCCGGCCGTGCCCGTGACGGGATGCGCGACGAGCTCGGACAGCGAGCTCGTCCCTGCGGCGGCCACGAGCACGACGAGCCCCACGAGCATGGCGAGGCCGCCGAACGTGGTCACGGTGAGCGCCTGCAGCGCCGCGCCGCGGCTCTCCTTGCGGCCGGTGTAGTGCCCGATCAGGAGGTACGAGAGCACGCTCGTCGCCTCCCAGAAGATGAAGAGGAGGAACACGTCGTCGGCGGTGACGAGGCCGAGCATCACGCCCGCGAAGGCGAGCAGCAGCGATGCGAACCGCCCGAGCGCGGGCTCGTCGTCGGCGAAGTAGTGCGTGCAGTAGAGGAGCACCAGTGCCCCGACGCCGGTGACGATGAGCGCGAGCAGCAGTGCGAGCGCGTCGAGTCGGAACGAGAGGGCCAGGTCGAGCTGTGGCACCCAGGGCACGAACTCGACCACCGGGTCGCCCGCGAGCACGCCCGGGAGCCAGGTGAGCAGCAGCACGAACACGGCGGCCGGCACCAGCGCGATGACCGCGAAGACCCGGCGCCCGAGCAGCCTCGCGGCGAGCGGCGTCAGCAACGCGACGGCCGCGAACGCAGCGAGGCAGGCGATCATCCACACTCCTCGCGCTCGCACCGTTCCGTCCTGCAAGTCTACCGAGCGGGTTCCGCGACGCCCGGGGCGAGTCGTATGCCGAGAGCGGAATCGAGAGGGTTGACGGATGCCGCGAGCGGGACATAGCGGACGGGGGTCGTGACCCGGGCAGGATGGAGGCATGCCGATCCTCATCTCCGCCGACGAGCTCGCCCACCGTCTCGAGGAGGAGCGCGACGGGCACTCCGCCTCCCGCACCGTGGTGCTCGACGTGCGGTGGAGCCTCGCGGTGCCCGACGGGCGCCCGGCGTTCCGCGCCGCGCATGTGCCCGGCGCCGTCTACGTCGACCTCGACCACGAGCTCGCCGACCACGACGCGATCGGGGAGGGGCGGCATCCGCTGCCGTCGGAGGACTCGTTCACCGCGGCGATGCGGCGCTGGGGCCTCCACGACGGCGACACCGCCGTGGTCATGGACGACCTCGGCAACCAGTCGGCCGCCCGCGCCTGGTGGTTGCTGCGGCACGCGGGCTTCGCCGACGTGCGGATGCTCGACGGCGGCCTCGCCGCCTGGGTCGCCGCGGGGCATCCGCTCGCCACCGGTGACGACGTGCCCGAACGCGGCGACGCCACCGCGCACTTCGGCGCGATGCCGGTGATCGACGCCGACGGCGCCGCGGAGTTCCCCGCGCACGGCGTGCTGCTCGACGCCCGGGCTGCCGAGCGCTACCGCGGCGAGGTCGAGCCGATCGATCCGCGGGCCGGCCACGTCCCCGGCGCGCGGTCGCTGCCGACCGCCGGCAACCTCGACGCCGACGGGCGGTTCCTGCCGCCCGAGCTGCTGCGCGCACGCTTCGCCGAGGTCGGGATCACGGCCGGCACCCCCGCCGCGGCCTACTGCGGCTCGGGCGTCACCGCCGCGCACGAGGTCGCGGCGCTCGCGCTGGCCGGCATCGACGCCGCGCTCTACGCCGGCTCGTGGAGCCAGTGGTCGAACCAGGACGAGCGGCCCGTCGCGACCGGCCCCGAACCCGGCTGAGTCACTCGGGGCGGTGACCCACCGCGATCAACGTCGCCAGGTCGACACGCTGCACGTCGTGCTCGACGATGCCCGCGAGGAACCGCTCGCGCACGTCTGCCTGCGCCGCCTCGTCGAGGCCGGAGAGCATGGCGCGCATGCCGGTGCCCTGCACGAGCCTCCACGCCAAGTCGGGCGTGAGGTCGACGTGGCGCTGCACCGCGTCGGCGCGGACCCCGACGAGCCCGAGCTCGGTGAGCCAGTGCGCGAGGGTGCCCGCGGTGTCGGGGATCGCGGTGGCGTGGTCGTCGGTGTCGTGGTCGCCGGGGTCGCCGCCGTCGGTGGGGTCGTCCGTTTCGTCGTCGTGATCGCCCGCGTCGGCGCCATTCTCCGCGGGCAGCGCAGCCGCGAGCAGCTCCGGCAGCGGCTCGAGCGCGCCCTTCGCCCACGCGGTGATCGCGACCCGTCCGCCAGGACGTGCCCGGTCGATCAGGTGCCGGGTGCCCGCGTCGAGGTCGGCGAACCGTTCCAGGCCCAGCACGCACTGCACGAGGTCGTAGCCCGTCGGCTCCCACGCGGTGACGTCGTCGACGTGCAACCGCAGCTGCGGCATCCGCTCGCCCGCGCGTTGGCGAGCCAGCGCGACGCGCGACTCGTCGAGATCGACGGCGTCGACGAGGCCGCCGATGCCGACGAGCTCCCCGGTGGGCAGGGCCGACGCCCCGTCGCCGCACCACGCATCGAGCACGCGTTCATCGAAGCGTGGATGCGAGCGCGAGACCGCCGCGGTCGAGATCGGATCCCAGAGCACCCCATCGAGTTCCGCCGACGAGTCCGCCGCATCGGCGGACTCCTCAGCGAAATCGGGTACGGTCGTCGTGTCCCCCATCTGCCCATTGTCGCCCTGATCTGGTGCAAATCGCAGATTCAGGCAATCGAGATGTGGAACGGGCAGACTTGGACCTTCGTGTTCCCAAATCGAAACGAGCATCTTCACATGAACCGTGCCCTGCGCCGCGCCGCGCCCGTCGCGCTGGTCTCCGCCGCCGCCCTGCTCCTCGCGGGCTGTGCAGGCAGCACCAGCCCCGAAGCCTCCAAGACGCCGACCGCCGAGGCGGCCGAATGCATGGACCTGTCGTCGGGCGACCTCAGCGACGGCGTGACGGTCGAGGGTGACTTCGGCACCTCGCCGACCGCCACCTTCACCACGCCGCTCGAGGCCGACGAGCTCGAGCGCACCGTCGTCATCGAGGGCGATGGCGAGACCACGAAGGCGGGCGACGACGTCAACGCCATCGTGAGCGCCTACTCGGGCACCTCGGGCGAGCAGGTCTTCTCGCAGCCCGCCACGATCACCGCCGGCGACGACACCGTGTTCGAGGCGTTCCTCGCGGGCATCGACTGCGTGCCGACCGGCTCGCGCACCGTGACCATCGCCCCCGCCTCGACGCTCTACGGCGACCAGGGCAACGAGACCATCGGCGTCGCGCCCGGCGAGACCCTCGTCATCGTGGTCGACGTGCAGGAGCCGCTGAAGCCGGCCGAGTGGACCGAGAACGTGCCCGACGTGAAGTTCGGCGCCGAGGGCGAGGCGCCCACGGTGACCCTGCCCGACACCGCGCCGCCCGCCGAGTACCAGCTGAAGGTGCTCGAGGAGGGCGACGGCGACGTCGTGCAGTCGGGCGACAACGTGACCCTGCACTACCAAGGCACCAGCTGGGACACCAAGCAGGTCTTCGACCAGAGCTACGGCGGCGACCCCGCCCAGTTCTCCACCGACCAGGTCATCCAGGGCTTCGGCGCCGCGCTGGTCGGGCAGAAGGTCGGCACCAAGCTGATCGTCACCATCCCGCCGCAGTACGCGTACGGCACGGATTCCTCGGGCGGCGAGCTGGCCGGCCAGACGCTGGTCTTCCTCGTGGAGATCCAGGACACCGCGCCGGCGACCGACGCGAAGTAGCCGAACGACGTGAGGGCCCGGGCGAGTGATCGCCCGGGCCCTCGTCGTCGTCGCCGGTGCTCGCCACCCCGTCGGCGCCGTGCTCTTCGCCGAGATGGAGGAACGACCAGCCGACACGCCGGCTCGGGCGTCCCGACACACCGCCCGGCGCCCTGTTCTTCCTTCATTTCGGCGACGCGGATGCCGCAGCAGCGCCGCGCGCAGGCGTGGGGGCGCGGTGGCGC
>NZ_JBFUCL010000034.1:0-17603 GCF_056405255.1 Agromyces sp. P1_H4
GGGGCGCGGGGCGCGGGGCGCGGGGCGCGGCGGTGCGGGGTGTGGGGTGCGGGGGTGCGGGGTGCGGCGGGAGCCCAGCGAGCGAAGCCGCGGGCGGGGCACGACGAAGGGCGCCGTCCGCATCGCGGTCGGCGCCCTCGTCGCTTCAGTCGGGCGAGCCGATCAGGCCGCCGACCAGCCGCCGTCGGATGCCAGCACGACGCCGTTGATGTTCACGCCGTCGTCGCTGAGCAGGAACGTGATCGACGCGGCGAGAGCGTCGGCCTCGGCGGCATCGGGGAGGATCGTCATCGCGAGCTGCACGCGCTCCGCGCCGAGCGGGGACGCGAACTTCGCCTCGATGTTGGTGATGGTCGGGCCCGGGGCGACGGCGTTCACGCGGAGGCCGCTCGGTCCGTACATGAACGCGGTCGACTTCGTGAGGCCGACGACGGCGTGCTTCGATGCGGTGTAGGCCACGCCCGCGGCCGAACCGCGCAGCGCGGCCTCGGAGGCGGTGTTCACGATCGAGCCCGAGCCCTGGGCGACCATGAGCGGCGCGACCGCGCGCATGAGCTTCATGGTGCCGTCGACGTTGACCGAGAACACGCGCTGCCACACGGCGTCGGTGAGCTCGCCGATGGGCGTCATGTCGTCCATGATCCCGGCGATGTTCGCGAGGCCGTCGATGCGCTCACCGGCTGCGCCGACGATCTCGGCGATCTTCGCGTCGTCGGTGATGTCGGCGACGAGGGTCACGATGTCGGCGCCGTCGTGCTCGGCCGCGAACTCGTCGAGGCGCTCCTGCGACACGTCGACGGCCACGACGCGGCCGCCCTCGCGGGCGATGCGAGATGCGGTCGCGCGGCCGATGCCCGAGCCGGCGCCGGTCACGATCACGGTCTTGCCCGCGAAGCGGCCCTGGTCGAGTCGCTCGACCCACTCGGGGCGCTCCACGACGGGGGCGGATGCCTCGGCGGCGGCGCTCGTGGCATCCGTACCGCCCGGCGTCTCGGACGCGGTGCCGGCGGGCACGTCGCCCGCAGCGGCGTGAGCGACGAGCTCGTCGACCATCTGCTGGCTGAACTGGCCCTTGCTGAGCTTGATGAGGCGCTTGATCGCCAGTCGGCTGACGGGCTTCAGCACGTCGGCGTCCTGCCCGGACTGCGCGAGCAGGTCGCGGAGGATGGGGCCGCCGACGGGGTGGGCGAGCCAGGTCTTGATGGAGTCGTCGCCGGTGAGGGTGGTGGGGGTGCTCATGCGGTGTTCCTTACTCTGCTTCGGGTTACCGGACATCGTTGTCCGGTATGTAAGGTAGCACCCGTGCCTGAAGGAAAGTCGGGAGTTCCGCGGCCGCCGAAGGCCAACCGCGGACCGGCCGCCGGGCCCGAGAACCGGCGGGCGCTCATCGCCGCTGCCCGCGAGGTCTTCGCCGTCGACGGGCTGCAGGCGCCGTTCAGCGCCGTCGCCAAGCGCGCGGGAGTCGGGCAGGGCAGCCTCTACCGGCACTTCCCCGACAAGCTCGCCCTCGCGATCGCGGTCTTCGACGAGAACCTCGACGCGCTCGAGGCATCGGTCGCCCCGCCCGAGGCCACGCTCGACGACCTGCTCGACACGATCATCGAGCAGGCCGTCGCCTCGACGGCGCTCATCGACCTCATCTGGACCAACAGGCGCGACCAGCAGGTGGCGCATCTCGGGGACCGGCTGGCGGCGGTCGCCGAGACCGTGATCGCGCGTGAACGCGCTGCCGGCCGCATCGGCGACCACGTCGACACCGAGGACGTGCTGCTCGCCGTCACCATGCTGACGGATGTCGTGGCGCGCACCGACGCCGAGGATCGGCGCGCCGTCTCGCGCCGGGCGTGGGCGATCTTCCACGCCGCCTTCGCGCCGCGATGAGGCCGCCGCCTGCTGGGGCCGATCGTCGGCCGGGTCCGCCCTTGTACGGGCTCGCCATCCGCGCGAGACTCGGTGCATGGACGAGGAGCGCACGCCGACCCGGGAGCTGTCCGAGGACGAATGCTGGCAGCGGCTGCGCGATGCTCCGTACGGGCGCGTCGCCGCCGCGGCCGCGGGCGAGGTCGACATCTTCCCCGTCAACCACGTCGTGGACGGCTCGACGATCGTCTTCCGTACTTCGCCCGGCACGAAACTGCTCGAGCTGACGATCCATCACGGCGTGGCCTTCGAGATCGACGGATTCACCGAGACCGACGCGTTCAGCGTGGTCGTCAAGGGCTCCGCCGAGGAGTTCGACCGCCAGAGCGAGGTCGAGGCCGCGGAGCGGCTCGGCGTCATCCCCTGGGCGCCTGAGGAGAAGGACCGGTGGGTGCGGATCACGCCCACCGCGGTGCACGGCCGTACGTTCCGGCGCCCCTGACCGCGAGAGCGGGCCGAGGGCGGCCTAGCGCGAGCCGGCCTCGCGCGAGTTGGCTTCGTCGACCTCGCCGGGCCGCGTGTCGGCGTCGTCCGCGATGTCGATGCGGGTGACGCCGTCGTGCTCGCTGACCTCGACCTGCGTAGGCAGGTCCTCGGGGCTCGTGACCTCGCCCACCCGGTCCTCCGAGGCGTCACCCATCCGACGACTCGCCCGCGGGCTCGGGCGCCCCGCCCGACGCGGTGTCCTCCGCGACGGTCTCGTCGCCCTTCTCGAACTCCTCGGGCAGGCGCGCGCCGTCGCCGCGGTCCTTCGTGGCGCGAGCCGGCGGTGGCGTCTGCTCGTCGCCCTGCTCGGGCGGGGTGATCTCGGGGTCGGCCATCAGTGCTCCTTGTCGGTCGTGCGGGGGTCGGACTGCTTCCAGCAGGAAACACCGGTGGGGCCGGCGCGGGAAACGCCTTGACAAACGGATGCCGCGGCATCCGCTGCCGGGAATCACGCGGCCGCGGGCTCCGACTCGGACTCCGAGGCGGGCTTGGACTCGGACTCGCCCTCGGTCACTGGGACGCGCACGGTCAGGCTGCCGGCGTCGATCCACGTGCGGAACGCCTCGGCGCGTCCGAAGGTGTCGCCGTCGAGCTCGACCTCCTCGGGATGACTGAGCACGACGTCGAGCCGCCTGCCGCGCACGTAGCGCACCGCGTCGACGTCGCGCGAGGGGAGCTTGCGGCCCCACTTCGTGCGGCGCAGGACGCCGTTCTCCCAGATCACCTTCACGAAGATCTGCACCCAGCCCCACGCGCTCTCGGGGCGGAGGAACACCGCCTCGAAGCGCCCGTCGTCGATCGCCGCCTGGGGGAGCAGCAGGATGTTGGCCGGCAGCGAGCCGCAGTTGCCGATGATCAGGGTGTGCGCCGACACGGCGCGCGCGCCGTGGCCGTCGAGACGGTAGCGCATGCGCATGTGGTTCTTGTCGCGCAGGGCCTTGCGCATGGCGTCGACATAGGCGAGCCAGCCGACCTTCGCCTTCAGCTCCTCATCGGTGTTCGAGAGCATCTTCGCGTCGAGCCCGAACCCGGCCATCACCAGGTAGGCGGCCCGTTCCACGGTGCCGCCCTCGCGGCGGATGGAGGCCCACGCGAGATCGATCTGCCGGTCGACGCCGTCGTACGCGACGCGGATGGAGTTCTCGAGGTCGTCGAGCGTCAGCTCCAGGTTTCGGGCGAGCAGGTTGCCCGTGCCCGACGGCAGCAGGGCGAGCGACGTCGACGTGCCGCCGAGTTCCTGGGCGACCGATCGGATGGTGCCGTCGCCGCCGGCTGCGATCACCATGTCGGCGCCGGCCTCGAGTGCCTGCTTCGCCTGGCCGGTGCCGGGGTCCTCCTCGGTGGTCTCGAACCAGAGGGTCTCGGCCCAGTCGGCGGCGGCCGGCTCGGCGGCGATGGCCGCCCGCAGGTCGTCGATCTCGACCTTCACCGGGTTGTAGATGACGGCCGCGAGGCGCTGCTTCGAGGGGCTGGAATCGGACGCGGAGGCGGGCTCGGACGTGCTGGGGGCCGTGGGCATGCAGCGAGCCTAGGGTCGGCGGGCCGCCTTCGCAGCCCCTTGACGACCCGGGGGCGGCGTGCAGCGCGCCGCCCCCGGGTCGCCGGAGCCCCCGCTCGGGCGCTCAGCGGGGGATCGGACCGAACAGCGCCTCCACGTCGGCGAGCTCCATCTCGGCCGTCGCCTGCACGAGCTTGAGCAGCTCGGGGTCGAGTCCCGGCGAGAACTCCTCGTAGCGCTCGGGCGCGATGGTCGACGGGAACCCGTCGGGTGCCTGCTCGCGCGCGTCGAGGTTCGTGCCGTCACCCGATGGCGACAGGCCCTGGAAGATGCGGCCGGCCTCCGACTGGCCCGTCAGGTCGAAGGTGTACTGCTTGCTCTGCAGGCCCTCGTCGAGCAGCTTCTTCACCTCGGGGAACTTCGAGGCATCGGTCTTGGGGATCGGCAGCAGCGTCTTCCAGTTCACGCCGAGCGTCTCGAGTGCCTTGGCGTAGGCGTTCTCGTGCGCTTGGTCGCGCACGATGAGGTAGGCGATGGTCGCGCGCGCCGTGGCGTTCGCGGTCATCTCGTAGATGCGGCACTTCTGCAGCCGGCCGGTCGACTCCAGCATGAGGTTGTAGAGCAGGTCGAGCGGCAGGTTGCCCGAGTTGTAGACGTAGCTCCCGCTCCACGGGTTGCCGGCGGCGTCGACGGGAAGGGCCCCCTGCGCGCCGACGAGGTAGTGGTGGATGTTGCCCTCGTCGAGCGCGATGCTGAGGGGCGTCGCTCCCTTCGCCCCCGGTTCGTCGAGGGGATCCGTCTGCGTGCCCTGGTAGCGGGGCGAGCCGTCGAGCAGCCGGGAGATCGTGGTGCCGATGAGTTCGACATGGCTGATCTCCTCGGTGCCGATGCCCTGCAGCAGGTCGCGGTAGGGCTTGCCCGCCGGGCCGCGGAAGTTCATGGCCTGGAACAGGTACTGCATCATGGTGCGCATCTCGCCGAACTGGCCGCCGAGCCCCTCCTGCAGGGCATTGGCTGCGGCGGGATCGGGCTCGTCTGGGACGATCTCGTTGATCAGGCGCTGGACGTGGAAGAACATTCGGACGTACCCCCTGTGTTCATTCGCAACGACCACGCGCGTCGGATCAGGCTACGTGGCGGCATCCGACCTGTGAGCGGGCTTGACTCGGGCACCGGGCGACCGGATCATGCTGCACTCAGGCTGGATCAGGCCGGATCATGCCGCCCTCAGCGGAGTCCGGCCACCCGGCGTCGTTCCGACAGCTCGGCCGAGGCGACGATGACCGCGAGCACCACGACCGCGCAGAGGATGACCGCCCCTGCCGGCAGCAGTGCGGCCGCGACGCCGAGCGCTGCGGTGAGCACCAGGGCGGGCACGGCCCAGCGCAGCACGGCGCCGATCGGCCGACCGAACCGCAGCGAGATGATGGCGTTCGTGAGGTAGAACACCGCGATGCCGCCGCAGAGCGCGATGCCCGACGCGAGTGGGAGCGGCTCGCCGGGATCGTGGATCGCGTTGCCGAGCGCTCCCGACACGGCGGTCACCCCGACCACCACGAGGAACGGCAGGAACCCCACGGTGTCGCGGATGGCCGGGTAGTCCCCGGCCGCTCGCAGTGCCTCGAGCCCGTCGCGCATCGCCTCGGTGCCGTACATGAAGAACGACCAGGCGAGCAGGGCGATGGCGGCGAGGCCCAGCGCCGCCGTCAGCCCGGCCTCGATCGTCCAGGCCGCGTCGAGCGCGGCCACGATGGAGAGCACCGACTCGCCGAGCACGATCACGACGAGCAGTCCGAAGCGCTCGGCGAGGTGCTCCACGTTGAGGTTGGCGATCACCCGATCGGCCCAGCTCGCACTGCTCGTCACGAGGAGCACCACCTCGATGACGATCGCCACGCCCCACAGCACGAAGTTCCACGGCTGCGGCACCCAGATCGACGCGAGCCAGATCGCCGCGGTCACGCCGTTGTAGGCGAGCACGCGGATCCGCGACGCGGTGCCGCCGGTCGCCCACGACTGCGAGATCCACAGCGCGAGCAGCACGATGCGCAGCGCGGCGTTGCCAGCGGCGAACAGCCACGCGCGCTCGGTGGTCGCCGCGGGGGCCGCGACCGCGATCGCGCCGAGCGCGAACATGGCGGCGAGCATGACGAACGCGAGCTGGCGCCGGGTGAGCCACGGCATGATGTTCACCGCGAACGTCAGGTTCACCCACGACCACCACACCGATGCGAACAGCGCGACGAAGAGCAGCAGGTTCGCGACCGTCGGCTCCTCGTGGAGCCCGTGCGCGAGCTGGCCGACGAGCGCCACGAAGATGAGGTCGAAGAAGAGCTCCATCCAGTGCGCCCGTGAGGGGTCGCGATCGATGGCCGGGCGCCGGTCGGGTGCACGGCCCGCTGCCCGTGGGTTCGCCCCGTCGCCGGCCACGTCGCGAGAGTACTCCTGGGCGGCGTCCGCGATCCAGCGATGGGTGACGGATGCCGCGGGCGGCCGAGGTCAGCGATGCTGACGGATGCCGCGGGCCGGCGTTCAGCCCGTCGAGCCCAGCGCTCGAGGCAGCTCCTCGCACAGCTCGCGGGCGAGGAACCCCACCTCGCCGACCCGGTCGGCGAGCCGGTCGCCGGCAAGGGCGTGCAGGTGCGTCGCCCAGACCGCCGCCTGCGCGGCATCCGCCCCTCGAGCCACGAGGCCCGCGAGCGCGCCGGCGAGCACGTCGCCGCTGCCGGAAGTGCCGAGGCCGGGTCCGCCCGCGCGCACCCGCCAGGCGCCTTCGGGATCGGCGACCTCGCCGTAACAGGTCACCGCGGCGCGGTACCGGTCGGCGACGCGCGCCACCACCGCGGCGAGCCGGCCGGGGTCGCCCTCCAAGGCTCCGTCCACATCGGCGTCGCCCTGCGCGGGCTCGCCGTCGCCGTCGCCGAGCAGCAGGGCAGCCTCCTCGGCGTTGGGGCTCAGCACCGTCCGCGCGGGCAGCGCCACCTCGAGCCCGGGCAGCACGCCGAGCGCGAAGGCGTCGAGCGCGAGTGCGGTGGGCGCTCCGTCGGCGCCGCAGACCGCTTCGACGAGCCGTCTCGTGAGGTCGAGGTCGTCGAGTCCCGGGCCGACGAGCACGGCGTCGGCGCCGGCCAGCTCCGAACGCACCTCGTCGCCGAGCGGGTCGCCCGCGGCATCCGCCCCACGCTCGGGAAGGCTCAGCACTCCCGCCTCGGGCACCGCGATCGCCACGGGCAGGGCGATCGATGCCGGCGTGACGAGCGTGAGTCGTCCGGCACCGACGCGCAACGCGGCGACGCCCGCGAGCAGTGCCCCGCCCGGCGAGTGCTCCGAGCCGCCGATGACGACGACCCGTCCGCGAGCGTGCTTCGAGCCCCCCGGTGCGGGCAGCGGCCACGCTCGCAGCATCCGCTCGTCGACCGGGATCGGCTCAGCGGGGCGTGACATCGTCCGCTCCCGGGTGGGCGGTGACCGGCGCTCCCTCGACGCGGAGGTGCCCGACGTCGCCGAACTCGACGAGGCGCCACCGGCCGTCGACGCGCTCGAGGTGCGTGACCGACGCGTTGCCGACCACGTTCGCGCGGGCGAACTCGAGCAGCTCGGTCTCGCTGAGGCCGAGCAGCACGTAGAGCGAGACCATGACGATCGCATCGTGCGCCATGACGAAGGCGCGCTCGCCGGCGGCCGCCTCGAAATCGCCGAAGAACGAGCGCAGTCGCAGCGCGATGTCGGCCCACGACTCGCCGCCCGGCGGCCGGTGGTAGAACTTGCCGAGGTGCCGCCGCCGGGCGACCTCGTCAGGGAACCGCGCCGCGACGCCGGTGTGCGTGAGGAGATCGAGCACGCCGAGCTCGCGATCGCGCAGGCGTTCGTCGGCGAGGACCACCCGCTCGCCATGCTCTTCGCCGAGTTCTTCACCCAGCGCGATGGCCAGCGTGCGTCGCGCGCGGGCGTACGGCGAGCTCCAGAGGGAGTCGAACCCGGCGACGCGCGGCTGCAGCCAGTCACCGAGGGCGCGAGCCTGTTCGACGCCAGTCGGCGAGAGGTCGACGTCGGCGTCGCGCACGTCGAGGGGGATCACCTCGAGGCGTTCGACCTCCGCCCGGGTCGCGGCGACGTTGCCGATGCTCTCGGCGTGCCTCGCCAGCCACAGTTCGCGCATGCTCTCAGCCAATCACCGGAGGGTGCCCCGCGGGAACACGTTGACAGGCGGCGCGGCGACGACTACCGGCAGCGGATGCCGCGTGCTCGGCGTTGCGGTCGGCAGGAGCGACGACGAGGATTCGTCATGCGCGACCGTCGCCGGGGCTCGTGGGCCCTCCCACGTCGCGGACCCAGGTCGAGGAGGATGCCATGACCACGCTCGTGCTCTACGAGTCGATGTTCGGGAACACCCGTCGCATCGCCGAGGCGATCGGCGACGGCCTCGCCACCGCCGATCTCGACGTCCGCGTCGACCTCGTCTCCGCGGTCGTGAATGCCGACGCCGACCTCGTCGTCATCGGCGCACCGACGCACGCCCACTCGCTCCCGCGCGCGTCGTCGCGAGAGGAGGCCGCCACCTGGGCTCAGGACCCTGAGAAGCACCTCGCGCTCGAGCCCGATGCGTCCGCGCCCGGCGTTCGAGAATGGCTCGAGGCGCTGGAGACGCCGCCCACGGCATGGGCGGCCTTCGCGACCCGTGCCGACATCCCGCGCATCTTCGCCGGCGATGCGTCGGCAGCGATCGAGAAGCGGATGCGCCGAAGCGGTTCCTCCCGCCCTGTCGCACCCTCCGAGTGCTTCCTGGTCGACCTCGACAACGTGCTCGTCGAGGGAGAGCTCGAACGCGCGCGCGAGTGGGGTCGCTCCCTCGCCCGCCTCGTTGGAGCGCCGCAGCCATGAGCGGACACCGCCCCACCTGACGGTCCCGCTGTCAGGTGGGTGGTGCACACTGGACCCGTGATCGCCGAGCACGAGCTGACCTGGAGCCCGCGGCATCCGACCGACCTGCTCCAGACCATCTCCGCACTGCGCCGTGGGCCGGCCGACCCGACCTACCAGCGCGACGCGAGCGGCGGGGTCTGGCGCACGACCCGCACCGCCGACGGGGTCGCGACGCTGCGCTACACGCAGCCGGCCTCCGACACGTTGCGCTGCGAGGGCTGGGGCCCGGGCGCGGCATCCGGGGTCGCGGCGGCACCCGACCTGCTCGGCGACCGCGACGACCCCTCGGGGTTCGTGCCCGGCATCCGCCTGCTCGACGACGCCCACCGTCGCAATCCCGGCCTGCGCATCCCGCGCACGGGCGCCGTGTTCGAGGCGCTCGCGCCGGCCATCCTCGAGCAGAAGGTGATCACGCTGCAGGCGCACGACTCGTGGCGACGCCTCGTGTGGCGGTTCGGCGACGACGCCCCCGGTCCGACGCCCCGTACGATGCGGGTCGCGCCGTCGCCCGAGGGCTGGATGTCCATCCCCACCTGGGAGTGGCACAAGGCCGGGGTCGATCCGCGCCGCGCCCGCACCATCGCGAATGCCGCCCGCTACGCGGCGCGCCTCGAGCAGGCCGTCGAGATGAGCCCGGCGGATGCCGCGGCGCGGCTGACCCTCATGCCGGGCGTCGGCGCGTGGACCGCCGCCGAGGTGGCGCAACGAGCCCTCGGCGACGCCGACGCGCTCTCGGTGGGCGACTACCACCTGTCGAACTACCTCGGCCACGCACTGTGGGGCCGCGACATGGACGACGACGAGATGCTCGTGGCCATGGCGCCGTGGGCGGGGCACCGCTACCGGGTGGTGCGGCTCCTCGGCGCCGAGGGCGTGCGCGGGCGTCCACGGCGCGGGCCGCGGATGTCGTTCGTCGACCACCGCGCGATCTGAGCTCGTCGACGCGGGGTCGGCTCGCGGCATCCGCCCGATGCATCGGCTACGGCGTCAGCGCGCGGCGACCGTGACCGGCGTCAGCGCGCCGCTCGGTCGAGCCCCCACTCGGTGAGCGGCTGCAGCAGCTCGATGAGCCGCAGGCCGTCGGTGCTCGGGGTGTAGCTGATCGTCACGGGAGTGGTCGCGCGCACGTGCCGCTCGATGAGGCCCTCGGCCTCGAGCTCACGCAGGCGGGTCGCGAGCAGGCGATCGGAGATGCCGGTGACCGCGGACCGGTACTCGGAGAACCGCCGGGCACCCCGCACGCCGGCGAGCAGGATGGCCGCGTTCCACTTTCGGCCTGCGAACTCGACCGTCGACTGGAACCGGCGGCACGCCGCCTCGTCGATGTGCCCGAGCTCCTCGAGCCGCTCGGTGCGTGCCAGCCGCTCTGTACTGTCGGGCGACTGGATCCGCTCGTCCAGGGTCCTGCGCATGAGACCTCCATCACTCACTTGGAGTAAGCGACTTACCCGCCCCATGCATTCCCGATCGGGCTGGGCCAGCATGGAGGCATCCGCCCGCACCGAAGGATCGGAGCACGATGCACTACGGCCACGAGCTGCAGTTCGGCACCTTCATCACCCCCGCGAACGACCCGCCGCAGGCGGCCGTGCGCCTCGCGCAGCTCGCCGAGGCATCCGGCTACGACCTCGTCACGTTCCAGGACCACCCCTACCAGCCGCGATTCCACGACACGTCGACGCTGCTCACGTGGGTCGCTGCCCGCACCGAACGCGTGCACGTGGCGGCGAACGTCACCAACGTGCCGCTCCGGCCACCGGCAGTGCTGGCCCGCGCGGCCGCGAGCCTCGACCTGCTGAGCGGGGGCCGCTTCGAGCTCGGCCTCGGGGCCGGCGGCTTCTGGGACGCGATCGACGCCATGGGTGGCCGCAGGCTCACGCCGGGTCAGGCCGTCGACGCGCTCTCGGAGGCCATCGACATCATCCGCGGCATCTGGGACCAGGGCGAGCGCGCCCGGTTCGAGGTCGACGGCAGGTACCACCGGGTCGACGGCGCCAAGCGCGGGCCGGCGCCGGCGCACAACATCCCCATCTGGATCGGCGCCCTGAAGCCGCGGATGCTGCGCCTCATCGGTCGGAAGGGCGACGGCTGGCTGCCATCGCTCGCCTACCTGCAACCCGGCGACCTCGCGCGGGGCAACGCGACGATCGACGAGGCGGCGCTCGCCGCCGGGCGCGACCCCCGCGAGATCCGCCGGCTCGTGAACATCGGCGGGCGGTTCTCGGCGGGAGCGGCGGGCGCGGGCGGCGGCGGATTCCTCGACGGGCCTGCCGCGCAGTGGGTCGAGCAGTTGCTGCCGCTCGTCGTCGACGACGGCATCGGCACGTTCATCCTCGCCAGCGACGACCCCGCCACCATGCAGCATTTCGCCGAGGAGGTCGCACCCGCGTTGCGCGAGGCGGTCGCACGCGAGCTGCGATCAGCGGATGCCGCGACCGTCGCCGAAGCCACCCGGGTCGGTCGCAGCACTGCCGTGCGCGCGAAGCGTCGCCCCGGCATCGACTACGACGCGCTGCCCGCCTCGCTCGCCGCCCATGCCGTCGAGCCGGGCGACGCAGGGTATGCGCGCGTCAAGTCCACGTACATGCGCGGTGGAGCCCCCGGCCTCGTGCTCCGGCCGGGCGACGCCGCCGAGGTGGCGGAGGCCGTCGCCTTCGCCCGGGACAACCGCGATGTGCCGCTCGGCGTGCGCAGCGGCGGCCACGGCATCAGCGGACGCTCCACGAACGACGGCGGCATCGTGATCGACCTCGGCCGGCTCGATGCCATGGAGGTGCTCGACGAGTCGGCCCGGCTCGTGCGCATCGGCGCCGGCGCCCGCTGGAAGGACGTCGCCGCCTTCCTCGGGTCGCGCGGGTGGGCGTTGAGTTCGGGCGACTACGGCGGCGTCGGCGTGGGCGGGCTCGCCACCGCGGGCGGCGTCGGCTGGCTCGTGCGCGAGCACGGCCTCACCATCGACCACGTGCGGGCCGTCGAGGTGGTGCTGGCCGACGGCTCGGTCGTGCGGGCGGATGCCACGCGGCATCCGGAGCTCTTCTGGGCCGTTCGCGGCGCCGGCGCCAACGTGGGCATCGTCACGGCCTTCGACTTCGCGGTCGACGAGGTCGGCGACGTCGGCTTCGCGCAGCTCGCGTTCGACGCGAGCGACACCGCCGGGTTCCTGCAGGCGTGGGGCGACTGGGTCGTCGACGCGCCGCGCGATCTCACGAGCTTCCTCATCCTCGGCGGCGCGCGACCGGGGGAGCCGCGGGTCGCCCAGGTCATGGCGATGATCGACTCCGACGACCCCGACCTCGTGCTGGCGCGGCTGCAGCCCCTCGCCGAAGCCGCGCCGCTCGTGGGGCAGGACGTGCGCATCACGAGTTACCGCGCCGTCATCTCGAACGCGTCCGACGAGACGCACGCCGCCGAGGGCGAGCCCACCGCGCGCACCGGCCTCATCGGCCGCATCACGCCCGAGTTCGCCCGCGACACCGCCCGGTTCCTCGACAGCGGCGCGACGTACTTCTTCCAGCTGCGCGCGGTCGGCGGGGCCGTGCACGATGTGCCGGCGGATGCCACGGCCTTCGCCCACCGCTCGGCGGAGTTCTCGGTGGTGGCGTTCGGGTCGGGCCGGCAGGGGACGTCGGCGCAGTGGAACGAGCTCATCGCCCCGCACCTCGACGGCGCCTACGTGAGCTTCGAGACCGAGCAGGGCGATGCGGCGGTCGAGGCGGCCTACCCGCCGGCGACGCTCTCGCGGCTCCGGGCGATCAAGGCGCAGGTCGATCCCGGGAACCTGTTCCGCGACAACGCGAACGTCCGGCCGGCGTAGGGCGACCATGGCTCCGGCTCGGGCTCACCTGGCCGTTGCCGCTGCGAGCAGGATCACCGCATCCACGGTCGCTCCGTGGCGATCGGCCAACTCGTCGTTCCAGGAGCCGAGCAGGTGCCAGGTCGCGATGCGGAAGGTCAGGGCGCGAACGAGCAACTGCGACCACTCGGGGATGCCGTGATCGTCTGCGAGACGCGCTGGCGGATACCCGTGCCAGCACGCGCCGTCGACCGCGGCGATCGCTGCGCCGGTGCCGGCGGGCCGCCAGTACGGAGCCCAGTCGATCACCGCCGGCGGACGCCCCGTCGCGAACATCACGTTGCCGAGAAGGTCGCCGTGGATGACTTGCGACGCCGACTCCACCGGGCGGAACTCGGCGGCGAGCCTCCCGAGCATCTCGTCGGCCGGCAGCGGATCCTCGCCCCACGCCATCCGCTCGGCCCGGCTCCACGCGTCATCGGATCGAGCGATGAACCCGGGCTGCGGCAGGGATGCGATGGCGCGGTGGAACGCGGCACCGGCCCGGATGACGTCGATGAGGCGTGACTCATCCGCCGTGCCCGGCATCCACTCCCATGCCTCCCACCCGTCGTGCACCCACGCACCCGAGCGGTCGGGGATCGGCCGGGGAACCGTGAACTCGTCGGTCCGTTCGAGGTCCGCGAGAACCCCGGATTTCCAGACGGCTTCCTCAGGATCGCCCGCCGGTCGGATCACGACGCCGCCCGCGCGCCACGTAAGACCGCGGCCGCCGCTCAGACGCTCTGGCGTCCCGGTCGCGCCGAACGCCGCGAAGACCTCCCTCGGGGGCTGGGTGGCGCTCACGCGCCGAGCAGCGTGTCGAGCACCGGGTGCAGGTGCCGGGTCGCGAGCACGGATGCCGCGTGCTGTGCGCCCGCACGCAGCGCGTCGGGCAGTGGCGACCCGGCGAGCATCGCGTCGAGCACGCCCGACATGAACGCATCGCCCGCGCCGTTCGTGTCGACCACCTCGACCGGGACCGCGGCGACGGCGTGCCGCGTCATCCGCTCGTCGACCGCGACCGCCCCCTCGGCTCCGAGCGTGCACACGACGAGCTTCGCGCCGCCCTCGATGCACCGCTCCATGAACGGGAACGGGTCGTCGCCGATGCGGTCGGCGTTCATGAAGATCACGTCGGCGGTGTCGATGAACGGGCGGTGGAAGTCCGCCTCGCCGTCGTAGTCGTGGATGTCCGTCCAGATCGGGCGCCCGGTCGCGCGGGCCGCTTCGACGAGCCCGAGGGAGACCGGGGCGAGGTCGAGCACGATGGCCGCGGCATCCGACATCGCGGCGATCGCCTCGGGCGACGGCTCGTCGTCCTGCAGCTGGGGCGTCGCGAGGTAGAGCGACACCCGAGCACCCGCCGGCGTCATGAGGTTGAGGTGGCGCTCGGTCGTGCCGCCGTCGCCCTCGACGAGCTCCACGCCGGCCTCGGTGAGCAGCCGTCGAACGCGCTCGCCCTCGACATCGCCGCCGAGCAGGGTGTGCAGCACCGTGCGCCGGCCGAGCCCGACGAATCCGAGCGCCTTGCCCGCCGACGTCGCGCCGAGCGTCTCGTACTCGTCGAGCGCGAACTGCATGTGCGGCACCGGCTCGGGCAGGCGGTCGAGCATGACGATGCGGTTCCACGAGGCGGGCCCGGCGATGAAGACGTGATCGGTCATCCGCTCATTCTGGCGGATGCCGCGGAGGTCGTCCGCGGTCGCTCGGACCCCGCGCTACTCGAGCCACTCCGTCTCGAACGTCGGGCTCGCGTGGATGTTCGTCGACACGAACGGCTCGCCGCCGATCACCGCGAACTTGTGCGGCATGAACGCCGGCACGACGAGCACCTGGCCGCCGGATGCCTCGAGCCGCTCGTCGCCCACGGTGAACAGCGCCCGCCCGTGGCGCACCACGAACGTCTCGGTGTACGGATGCCGGTGCAGCCGCGGCCCCGCTCCCTCGCGCGACTCGTACTCGAGGATCAGCGACACCTGCGAGCCGATGGACGCCCCCTCGATGTTGTCGTTCCAGCCCACGTCATCGGTCGCGGCATCCGCCCGCTGATAGATGAGCACCACCGGCCTCTCCTCTCCGTCGAGTCGAACGCGCGCCACAATAACGCGAGGCACCGGATGCCGCCACCGGGCAGGCGACTTCCGACGGCCATCACGCAAAAGACGTTCGATGAATGCGCGGCTAAGGAACAGCCGACCATTGACATACGGATTCGGCCAGCGTTAGTGTCGGCACCACACCATATGTCGTCTGCGGCAACATATATCGCCACGGCGTGGCAGGCGGCCTTCCGCACGGTCCAACTCGAAGGGGAGAACGACCAGATGAAGCAACTCGTCCGAAACGTGATGACCGGGGCATGCGCCATCGGAATCACCGCAACCGTCGGCATCGCCGCAGCCCCCGCCTTCGCCGAGAGTCCTGACGAGTACAAGGTGCTCGTCGTCGGGCAGACGCTCGGCTTCCGCCACTCGCACATCGACGACACGACCCTCGCCGTGATCCGACTGGGCGAGGAGCACGGGTTCGACGTCGACGTCTGGGACTCGCGCCAGCCCGATCTCACCCTCCCGACGACCCCGTTCACGTCTGCAGCCGACCTCTCGCAGTACGCGTCGATCATCTTCGCGTCGCCCGTCGACGCGACGAACAACCTCGACCCCACGCGCCCCCGGCTGCTGAACGACACCGAGCTCGCGGCCCTCCAGGGCTACATCCACGACGGCGGCGGCTACGTCGGCCTGCACGCCGCGACCGACTCGATGCACACGGTTCCCTGGTACAGCGAACTCACCGGCGGCGGAGCGCGGTTCCGCAACCACCCCGCGCAGCAGACGGCCACGATGCGCGTCGAGAGCCCGGGCCATCCGTCGACGGCGATGCTGCCGGCCGAATGGGTGCGGTTCGACGAGTGGTACAACTTCACGACGAACCCGCGAGACGACGTGCACGTGCTGATCACGCTCGACGAGTCGACCTACAGCCCGGGCAGCGGCGCCATGGGCGCCGACCACCCGATCGCCTGGTGCCAGAACTTCGAGGGCGGTCGTTCCTGGTACGAGGGGGCCGGGCACACGGATGCCTCGTGGGCTGACCCGCTCTTCCTCGAGCACATCCTCGCGGGCATCGAATGGACCGCGGGCGTCGTGACCGGCGGCGGCGACTGCGTGACCTTCAGCGAGGTGAACGAGCTCCTCGGGGGCATTCCCGCCTCCGTGAAGAACGCGAAGCTCGGCGCCGACGTCGCCGGCTCGCTCGCCGACGCGGAGGAGTCTGCGGATTCCGGTGACCACGCCGCCGCGATCGCCACGCTGCGGCAGGCCTGGGCGAAGGCGCACGGCATCCAGGACGACGTCCTCGTCGCCAAGATCGCCGACCTGATCGAGTGGCAGGAGGCCCTCCGCTGACGTCGTCACGACCACCGGTCCCGGCCAGGATTCAGGCGCACGACCGGGATTCAGGCCGCGATGGGCCGGGGCAGCCTGACGGGCCGACGATCGCCTGAACCGACGCGGACGACGCGCCGCCGCCGTGCGGCGCGTCGTCCGCGATTCGCTACGCTGAGCGGCATCGCGCCAGCGGGAGGCCGGCGCGAGGACCTGCGACGACGTCGACCTGAAGGATGAGCCGTGCCCCGTTTCGACCTGCCCGTTGACGAGCTGCGCGCCTACCGCCCGATCGTGGCCGAGCCCGACGACTTCGACGCGTTCTGGACGTCGACCCTCGCCGAGTCCCGCGCATTCGCGGAGGCGCCCCGGCCCACGCGCGTCGAGTCTCCGCTCACCGCCGTCGACGTGTTCGACGTCTCGTTCAGCGGATTCGGCGGCGACCCCGTGCGGGGGTGGTTCACGGTTCCCGCCGGCGCGACGGGTCCACTGCCCACGGTGGTCGAGTACAACGGCTACAACGGCGGGCGCGGCCTCCCGCACGAGCGACTCGCGTGGGCGGCATCCGGATACGCGCACTTCTTCATGGACACCCGCGGCCAGGGGAGCGGCTGGGGCACGGGTGGCGGCACGCCCGACCCCCACGGCACCGGCCCCTCGGCACCCGGGTTCATGACGCGCGGCATCGAGAGCCCGGCCACCTACTTCTACCGCCGGGTCTTCACCGACGCGGTGCTCGCCCTCGACGCGGTGCGGTCGCTCGACGTCGTCGACGCCGAGCGCGTCGCCGTCGCGGGCGCGAGCCAGGGCGGCGGCATCGCGATCGCCGTGGCCGGCCTGTCGCAGGGACTCGTGGGCGCCATGCCCGAGGTGCCGTTCCTCTGCCACTTCGAGCGCGCCGTCGGCCTCACCGACCGCGACCCATACCACGAGATCGTGCGCTACCTCTCGGTGCACCGGGAGGCCTGGCCCATGGCGTTCGAGACACTGTCGTACTTCGACGGTGTCAACTTCGCCAAGCGGGCGACGGCCCCCGCCCTGTTCTCGGTGGGCCTGCTCGACCCCGTGTGCCCGCCGTCGACGGTGTACGCCGCGCGAAACCACTGGGGCGCGGGCGAGGCCGTCGAGGCCGACATCGTCGAGTACCCGTTCAACGAGCACGAGGGCGGCGCGGCCGCGCACTGGCCCCGACAGGTCGCGTGGCTCGCCGAGCGGCTGGCGTGAGCGCCATGAGCCAGGGGACGCTCGCGATCGACGCCGGGCAGTCGGGCATCAAGGTGCGCCACACGGATGCCGCGGGCGTCAGCGAGTGGGCCGGGCCAGGCATCCGCACCGACCTGCCGCTGCTGCCGCAACTCGTGCAGGTCGTCGACCAGGCCGCTGAGGCGGGCCACGCGTTCGACGAGGTCGGGTTCGGGGTCTCGGGACTCACGTCGGAGGAGTCCGACGCCGGCTACCTCCTCGCGTCCGCATCGCAGCACGGGGTGCGCGCCGTGCGCCTCGCCCACGACTCGATCACCGCCTACCTCGGCGCACTCGGCGACGAGCGGGGCGC
>NZ_JBFUCL010000035.1:0-17587 GCF_056405255.1 Agromyces sp. P1_H4
GAACCGGCGAAGCGCAACCCCCGTCCGCGTCGAAGCGCCGATCCTTAGGCTGCACCCATGCAACGAATCACCACTTCCGCGGCAGAACCGGCGAAGCGCAACCCCCGTCCGCGTCGAAGCGCCGATCCTTAGGCTGCACCCATGCAACGAATCACCACTTCCGCGGCACTCGTCTTCGCGAGTGCACTGCTCCTCTCCGGCTGCGCCGCCGGCGGTGGCGACGAGGGCGCCGGTTCGAGCGTCGACGCCTGCACCGCCGTCGAGTCCGAGGTCCGCGACATCTCGAACGGTGCGCAGAACGCGCTCGCCGCCGGCGGCGACCCGAGCGAGACGCAGGCGACGCTCGAGGGCTACAGCGAGCGCGTCATGGCGATCGACCGCACGGGCGGCGACGACACGCAACTGTCCGATGCGCTCGACGAGCTCGACGCGAGCATCCAGGACGCCGCGGAGTTCGCGGGCACCCTGCCGAGCGATCCCGACGCGGAGGTCGACGCCGACGCGGTCGCCGAGCACCAGACGGCGATCCAGGATGCGGCAGACGCCGTCGGCGAAACCTGCACCGACGACTGAGCCGCCCGCGATCAGCGGATGCCGCGCCCCAGCGCCAGCGGAGGCCGCGATCCGGCCTCAGCGGATGTCGCGCGCTGGCGTCAGGACGCCGCCTTCTTCTTGGCCGCAGGCGCCTTCTTCTTCGCGCCGTCGCCCGATGACGTCGCGGCCTTCGAGCGGCTCGAGCCGGCCTTGGACGTGTCCGATGCCTTCGCGCCGGCGGAGGACGACTTCGACGCGCCCGAACCCGACGCGGCCTTGCCGCCGCCACCGCTGCCCTTCGCGCCGCCGCTCTTCGCGGCATCCGACCCGCCGCGCTTGGACGCGATCGACTGGCGCAGGGCCTCCATGAGGTCGATGACCTCGCCGCCCTCCTCCTCGGGCTCCTCGCCGAACGTCGCGGCCGTGTCGACGGCGTCGCCCTGCTCGAGCTTCGCGGCGATGAGCGTGCGCAGCTCGGCCTGGTACTCGTCGACGAACTCGTCGGGTTCGAAGTCGGACACGAGGCTCTCGACGAGCTGCTTCGACAGGTCGAGCTCCTTGTCGGAGATCTTCACGGGCTCGTCGAGCGACGGGAACTTCGCCTCACGCACCTCGTCGCTCCAGAGCAGCGTCTGCACCATGAGCACGTCGCCGTAGACGCGCAGCGCCGCGAGGCGGGTCTTCTGGCGCAGCGCCATGCGCACGATCGCCGTCCTGTCGGTCGACTCGAGCGTGCGGCGCAGCAGCACGTACGCCTTGTTCGACGCCGAGTCGGGCTCGAGGTAGTAGCTCTTGTCGAACATGATCGGATCGACCTGCTCGGTGGGCACGAACTCGACGACCTCGATCTCGCGGCTGCGCTCGGCCGGCAGCGACTTCAGGTCCTCGTCGGTGATGATCACCGTGCGCTCGCCGTCGTCGTAGGCCTTGTCGATGTTCTTGTACTCGACGACCTTGCCGTCGATCTCGCACACGCGTTGGTAGCGGATGCGCCCGCCGTCGGCGTCGTGCACCTGATGCAGTGACACGTCGTGATCCTCGGTGGCGCTGTACAACTTGACGGGCACATTGACCAGGCCGAATGTGACCGCCCCCTTCCAGACGGCTCGCATCACACCAGTAGACACCCGAGCGGATGCCGCGCGGTAGCCCTTGCGGCATTCAGCCGTGGCATCCGCTCGCCCGCGAGATGACGCGAATCGACCCTCGCTCCGCGCGCGAAGGTCGATTCGCGTCACTTCGCGGGCGGACGGGGCAAGATGGGGAGCATGGCCGAGGGCACCCGCCAGCTCGTGGAGGTCGACGGCCGGAGACTCCGGCTGACGAACCTCGACAAGGTCATGTATCCCGAGACCGGCATGACCAAGGGCGAGGTGATCTCCTACTACGCGGAGATCGCCCCGGTCATGGTGCCGCTCGTCATCGGCAGGCCGGTGACGCGCAAGCGCTGGGTGCAGGGCGTCGGCACCACGGATGCACCGGGGCAGGTGTTCTTCGAGAAGAACCTCGCCGAGCACGCGCCCGACTGGATGCGCCGGGGGGTCATCGAGCACTCCGATGGACCGAAGACCTACCCGATCGTCGATCACCGCGCCGCCCTCGTGTGGCTGGCGCAGCAGGCGTCGCTCGAGATCCACGTGCCGCAGTGGCGGTTCGCGCCCGATGGCTCGCGCGGCAATCCCGACCGCATGGTGTTCGACCTTGATCCGGGCCCCGGCATGGGGTTGCTCGAGTGCGCCGAGGTCGCCCGACTCGTGCGCGCGATCCTCGACGGCATGGGCCTCGAGGCGTTCCCGGTGACGAGCGGCAGCAAGGGCATCCACCTGTATGCGGCGCTCGACGGCTCGCAGACGTCGCAGCAGGTGTCGGATGTCGCGCACGAACTCGCGAGGGCGCTCGAGGCCGACCACCCCGACCTCATCGTGTCGAGCATGCGCAAGACGCTCCGCGAGGGCCGGGTGCTCATCGACTGGAGCCAGAACAACCAGAACAAGACCACGATCGCGCCGTACTCGCTGCGCGGCCGCCCCACGCCGACGGTCGCGGCGCCGCGCACGTGGGACGAGCTCGACGACCCGGGCCTCCGTCAGCTCGACGCGCACGAGGTGCTGGCCCGGGTGGCCGAGGGCATCGATCCGATCGCGCCGCTGGCTGCCGTGGGCGCGTCGGGCCCGCTCGCGACGTACCTCTCGATGCGGGACGCGGGCGCCACGCCCGAGCCGATGCCGTCGTCGACCTGGGGGGCGGAGAGTGACGGGCCTCCGCGCTTCGTGATCCAGGAGCACCACGCCCGCCGCCTGCACTTCGACCTGCGCCTCGAGCGCGACGGCGTGCTGAAGAGCTGGGCGGTGCCGAAGGGCGTGCCCGAGACCACCGGCAGGAACAACCTCGCGGTGCAGACGGAGGACCACCCGATGGAGTACCTCGTGTTCGAGGGCACGATCCCCTCCGGGCAGTACGGCGCCGGCAGCATGACGGTCTGGGACACCGGCACCTACGAGACCGAGAAGTGGCGGGACGACGAAGTCATCGTCGACCTCGAGGGGCGGCCCGGCGGACCGCTGGGCGGGCACGTCCGGCTCGCACTCATCCGCACCGAGGGCTCGGGCGAGAAGAGCAACTGGCTCGCGCATCGCATGAAGGACCAGCGGCCGGGGCACTGGAGCCCGTCGTCCAAGGCGCGCCACGCGACCGACACGTCCTCCGAGACGGTGACGGATGCCGCGGGCGCGGCGGAGGCGACCGAGCCGCCGGATCCCGCCGACCCAGCCGAGCCTGCAGGGGACCCGCCGGCGCCCGCCGAGCTCACGGCGGACCCGCTCGCGCCCGCCGAGCCCCACGAGTCCGACGACGGCCCGCACGAGGTCGAGCCGATCCTCGTTCGCCCGATGCTCGCGACGTCGGGCACCCTCGGGCAGGTGGCGCACGGCGACTGGGCGCTCGAGTGGAAGTGGGACGGCATCCGGGTGCTGGCCCGCGCCGACGGCGGCGGCATCCGCCTGCTGAGCCGACGCGGCAACGACGTCACCGCGACGTATCCCGAGCTGGCCGGGCTGCCGCGGGTGCTGCGTGGCGACGCCCTCGTCGACGGCGAGATCGTCGCCCTCGACGACCACGGCCGGCCCAGCTTCGAGCGCATCCAGCAGCGCATGAACCTCGCCCGTCCGCGGGAGATCGAACGCGTGATGGCGGCCGTGCCCGTGCGGCTCCTGCTCTTCGATGTGCTCGAGATCGCCGGCTCCTCCGTCACCGAGCTGCCGTACCACCGTCGACGGGAGCTCCTCGAACGCCTCGTCCGCCCGCGCCGGGGCGTGCCGGTCGAGCTGCCCGCCGCGGCATCCGGAACCCCTGAGGAGGCGTTCGCCGAGAGCCGGCGACTCGGCCTCGAGGGGCTCGTCGCCAAGCGCACCGAGTCGACCTACCAGCCGGGCGTGCGCAGCGAGGCGTGGCTGAAGCTGAAGCTCACGCGCACCCAGGAGGTGGTGATCGGCGGCTACCGCAAGGGCAGCGGCACTCGCCTCGGCCGCATCAGGTCGCTGCTGGTCGGCATCCCGGGCGAGCACGGCCTCGAGTACGCCGGTCGGGTGGGCAGCGGATTCCGCGAGGTCGAGCTCGACCGGCTGCTGGCGCGGCTCGACGGGCTGGCACAGTCGACGCCGCCCTTCGTGGCGGTGCCGCCCCTGGACGCGGCCGACGCGGTCTGGGTGCGACCCGAGGTGGTCGGCGAGATCGAGTTCGGCGAGTGGACCAGCACGGGCGTGGCGCGGCATCCGCGGTGGCGTGGACTGCGACCCGACAAGTCGCCCGAGGAAGTCGTTCGGGAAGCGTGATCCGTGACCCCCGTTCGGGGTACGCTTCGACCGTGGGCACTCTCTACTACGGCCAGTCGGCGGCTCCCATCGGCATCGAGGACCGCGCGCTCGCGCACCTCAAGGTCGCGATCACGACCAAGCTCCGCCGTGGCGAGAGCCTCACCCTGTCGTGGATCCACCCCGACGGCCAGGCCGGCGGGCGAAGCACGATCTGGGTCAATCCCACGATCCCCATGCGGTTCGTCTTCGACGAGCCCGAGGCGCCCGACCTCAGCCGCGACTGGGTCGAGGAGCTGATGCGGTCGGCCAACAGCACCGGCGGCATCACGCTCGTCGAGGAGCACATCGACGCGGCAGCGCCTGAACCGGTCACGCAGCCGTTCGCCGCCGCCTGACCGTCACGCGTCATCGACGAGCAGTGCGAGGAGCGCGGTCTCGCGCGCGCCGCGCAGGCTGACGATGCGGCCGTGCTCGTAGGCGTCGAGCACGCGCGGGTCGACGTAGCTCGCCTTCGCGATCGTCGGCGTGTTCCCGAGCACCTCGCTCGCGTGCACGATCGCCTCCCGGATGGCCCGGCCTCGCGCGCGCGCGGTGCCCTCCACGCCGAGCTGCGCGAGCCGGTCGGCCGCCTCGATCGTGCCGCGCAGGGTGCGGAAGTCCTTCGCGGTGAAGTCGCCGCCGGTGCGTGCACGGATGTCGTCGTTGACGTCGGTCGCGATCGCCGCACGCATGCGCCGCCCGTCGGTCCACGCGTAGAGGCGCGACGCCGGCGACCGCTGGGAGTTGTGCTCCACGAACGTCGCGAGCGCGGCGTCGTGCACACGCAGGTTCTGCGTGATGCCGCCCTTGGCCCGGAACCGGAACCGCACGGTCTCGGGCGGGTCGAGGGCGGCGTTGCGCACGAGCAGCGTCGTGAGCCCGCGGTTGCGGAAGCCGGCGAGCGACTCCTCCGAGCCGATCCGGATCGCGCCGAGGTCGAGCGTGCGGAACGCCGCGGCCAGCACCCGCTCCCGCGGCAGGGCGTCCAACGCGAGATCGCGGAGTGCGGAGCGTCGGGCATCGGGCAGCACCCCGGCCAGGGCGGTCATCCGCAGGAACTTCTCCTGGTCCTGCTGCTCGCGCCACACGGGATGGTAGAGGTACTGCCGCCGCCCGGCGGCATCCACTCCCACCGCGAGGATGTGCGCGTTCTGCGCCTCCGCGATCCACACGTCCTTCCATGCCGGCGGGATGGCGAGGTCGGCGATGCGAGCACGTTCGGCACGACCCGCCACCCCTCCGTCGCTGTGCACGTAGGCGAACCCACGGCCGCGCCTCACCCGGGCGAATCCCGGGGAGACGTAGGGCGTCACGCGTTTGAGGCGCGGCATCCGAGGCTCAGTGGTTGCGCAGTGCCGAGATGAGTTCGGCCTTGCGCTTGCTGCTGTACCCCGTGAGGCCGATCTCCTTGGCCCGCTTCTTCAGCTCCTCGACGGTCCAGTCGTCGTAGTCGCCGCTTTTGCCCCCCTTGCGTCCGACGGCGCTGCGTCCCCGGTTGGCTGCCGCGTTCGAGATGCGGGCGGCCTTCTCCTTCGAGGCGCCGTCGTCGCGGAGCTTCTCGTAGAGCTCCGGGTCCTTCAGCGACGCGTTCCTGCGTCCGGGCATGGTTCCCTCTCCTTCCTCTGCGGCTTCAGAGCCCTCGGCCGCCGGTGACCGGCAGTACGGCTCCCGAGACGTACGACGCGTCGTCCGACGCGAGGTACACGTAGGCGCCCGCCAGCTCCGCCGGCTGGCCGGCCCGGCCGAGCGGAGTGTCCCGCCCGAAGCCGGCGAGCTTGTCGGGCCAGCCCGTCGACGGGATCAGCGGCGTCCAGATCGGGCCGGGGGCCACCGCGTTCACCCGGATGCCGCGTGGCCCGAGCTCTTCCGCGAGCGCTGTCGTGAACGCCACGAGCGCGGCCTTCGTCATGGCGTAGTCGACGAGGGCGCTCGACGGATCGAAGCCTTGGATGGACGTGGTGGTGATGATGCTCGATCCGGCGTCCATGAGCGGCACGGCAGCCCTGGCCAGGAACACCGGCGCGAACAGGTTGACGCGCATGACGGCCTCGAAGTCATCGGTCGGGATCTCATCGATGCCGCTGCGGTTCCGCTGGTGCGCGGCGTTCAGCACGAGCAGGTCCAGGCCGCCGAACGCCTGTTCGGTGTGATCGACGAGGTCGATGCAGTGCTGCTCGCTGCGCAGATCGCCGGGCAGGAGCAGCGGAGCGCCGCCGGCGTCGGCGATCCACTCGCCGGTCTCGTCGGCATCGCGCTGCTCGCCCGGCAGGTAGGAGATGGCGACGCGGGCGCCCTCGCGCGCGAACGCGATCGCGACGGCACGACCGATGCCCGAGTCGCCGCCCGTGATGAGGGCACGCCGCCCGACCAGGCGACCACTGCCCCGGTAGCTCTGCTCGCCGTGGTCGGGAAGCGGCGCCATCGCCTCGGTCAGGCCGGGCGGCTCCTGTTCCTGCCGGGGGAACGGGTCGGTGGTGTGCTTCGTGGTGGGATCGATGAGCTGCTCATCGAGCATGGTGATTCGCCCCCTTCGACCGCAGTCACGCTACGCGCGGCGTTCGCGCGAGTCAGGGGGTTGACAGGCATTCGGATGCCGCGAAGCCCGGGTTTCCGGGCTTTCCGCCCGTGATTAGCACTCGGCGCGAAGGGCGGTCAACCCCTGTGCACCGCGCCCGCGGCGGTCCTATCTTCATGGCATGGACGTACCCGCGTCCCGAGGTGCCGCCGGGAACGGCGTCACCGAATCCGCACCCGTCGATCACGGGGGCGGGTCACACGAAGGAGAGATCATGAACATCCTCGTCGCCATCCTCGCCGTCATCGCGATCATCCTGCTCATTACGGGCGGCGTCGTGCCCACGCTGAACTTCCTGCTGTGGGTCGGAATCGTGCTGCTGGTCATCGCGGCCATCGTGTTCCTCGTGCGCTACCTCAGCGGTCGTCGCACGGTCTGATCCATCGCGAGACCTCACAACGCAGCGGGCGGCCCTCGGGCCGCCCGCTCCGTTTGTTCCGATGAGTGCCGGAACCGCCGCCGAGACGTATGCTGAGGCGGTGGGAACCCTGTACTACGGCGACTCCGGCACCCCGATCGGCATCGAGGACCGGGCACTCGCGCACCTGAAGATCGCCATCACGACGAAGCTGCGCCGAGGCGAGAGCTTCACCCTGTCGTGGCAGCACGCCGAAGACCAGCCGCGTGGCCGCAGCACGCTCTGGCTGCACCCGTCGATCCCGCTGCGCTTCGTCTTCGACGAGCCCGTCGCACCCGAGCTGAGTCGCAGTTGGATCGAAGAGCTGATGCGGTCGGCGAACAGCACCGGCGGCATCCGCCTGGTTCCCGAGCAGCTCGACACCGATCCGATCACTTCCGTGCCGGGTCAGCCGGTGCAGGTCGGCGTCGATGTGCAGCAGGTCGACGTCGACAGCGAGACGCAGCCCGCGTAGTCGAGCGAGCTCGGCCGCGGCGGAGCGCCGGAGCGCCGGAGGAGGAGCACAGATGGGCAACGCTCAGGATGCCGCGGCTCGCGCGGAGATCGAACGCTGGTGGCCGCACCTCTCGATCGAGGCGAAGCATCGGCTGCTGGCCCGGTTGGAGGCGGATCTCGACGCCGAGACCGTCGCGGAGATCATGTCGCTCACCGGCGGCACGGCACCCGATCGGTTGACACTCGCGGAGCGGCAGTTCGTGATCACCCAGATCGAGGCCGTCGACTGACGCACGACGAGACGCAGCCCGTGCAGGGCTGCGTCCCGTCATCCGTTCGTCGTCGCGTCAGATGACGCCGCTGCCCGAGCGGTCCGTCCGCTCGCCCTCGTGCACCTCGCCGCGCCAGGCGCCGGTCTCGGCGCCGCGACGCTCGATGAACTCCTTGAAGCGCTTGAGGTCGCTCTTGACCTGCAGGTCGTCGAGTTGCAGTGCCGCACCGGTCTGCTCGACGAAGCCCTCCGGCTCCCACTCGATCTCGAGGTCGATGCGGGTGCGGTCGGCGTCGAGCTCCGTGAAGCTCACGCTTCCGCGATGCAGCACCTCCTCGTTCACGCTGCGCCAGGCCACGTGCCGGTCGGGCACCTGGTCGACGATCTCGGCGTCGAACTCGCGCTTCACGCCGCCGATCGACACGACCCAGTGGGTCATCGTCGAGCTCAGCTGGGTGACGCGGTCGACGCCGCCGAGGAACTCGGGGAACGACTCGAACTGGGTCCACTGGTCGTACGCCACGCGAACTGGAACGTCCACCTCGGTCGACGCGGTCAGGGTCGTGCTCATGATGCGGTCCTCCGTTCCGGGCACGGTGATGCGCCCCGAACCACGCTAGGAAGGCATGCGTTCGGTCACGAGGGGCTTGCCGCTTCCGCGGGCTCCTGCTACCCGGTCGGGGAGGTGCTCGGGCGGGTCAGTCGGCGTCGATCGGCTCGTCCTCGGCGGGCTCGGGCACGAACTGGAGGCCCGACGTGCTGTTCGCCGAGAGCAGCAGCTGCTCGATCCACAGCTTGTTGAGCTTGGGCGTGCGGTTGCCGCTGAAGACGAACTGCAGCGGAATGGACTCGTGCAGCCAGATCGTCGTGCGGCCGCTGCCGTTCTCGACGCCGTGCTCCCACGTCATCGAGAAGCTCTCGGAACGCCGCAGCTTGTTGAGGATCGCGACGCGCAGGTGGGCCAGGGTGCGGTCGTCGATGTCGATCTCGCGCGCTGACGAGTTGTAGATGAACTTGCCCATGCCGAGACTCTAGTCGCCGCCCGAGTCCCGTCGATACGCGGCGTGGCCGGCCGACCGGGAATGGAGGCGCGGTGGCGTCAACCCCCTGCCACGGGCGAGGGCCGCCGCGTAGGAACGAGGGCATGAAAGCGCTCACCTGGCATGCCACCAAGGACGTCCGGGTCGTCGACGTTCCCGACGCGACCATCCTCGATCCCACCGACGCGGTCGTGCGAGTGACCTCGACCGCGATCTGCGGCTCCGACCTGCACCTCTACGATCTGTTCGGGCCGTTCCTGCACCGCGGGGACATCCTCGGGCACGAGACGATGGGCGTCGTCGAGGCGGTCGGCGCGGAGGTGCGCCGGGTGGCCGTCGGCGACCGGGTGGTCGTGCCGTTCGTGATCTCGTGCGGGCACTGCTTCATGTGCGCCCGAGGCCTGACGACGCAGTGCGAGACGACCCAGAACCGGGACCAGGGGACCGGCGCCGAGCTCTACGGCTACACCGAGCTGTACGGGTCGGTGCCGGGCGGGCAGGCGGAGTACCTGCGGGTGCGGCGCGCAGATGCCAACGCGCAGGTGGTCGGACGCGACCTGCCGGATGAGCGCTACCTCTTCCTCAGTGACATCCTGCCCACGGCATGGCAGGGGTTCCGCTACGCGGAGGTGGTGCCAGGCAGCACCCTCACGGTGCTCGGCCTCGGTCCGGTCGGGCAGCTCGTGGCGCGGATCGCACGCCACCACGACGTCACCGTGCACGCCGTCGACCCGGTGCCCGAGCGGCGGCTCATGGCCGAGCGCCACGGCGCGATGGTGCACGACCTCGACGACGACGTGGCATCCGTCATCCGCGATGCGACCGAGGGCCGGGGGCCCGACGGCGTGGTGGACGCCGTCGGCCTGGAGGCGCACGGCAACCCGGCTACCGCCTTCGCCCAGGCCGCGGTCGGGGTGCTGCCCGACGGCCTGGCGAAGCCCCTCATGATGAACGCGGGGCTCGACC
Source organism: Agromyces sp. P1_H4 (assembly GCF_056405255.1). Classification (NCBI taxonomy): domain Bacteria; kingdom Bacillati; phylum Actinomycetota; class Actinomycetes; order Micrococcales; family Microbacteriaceae; genus Agromyces; species Agromyces sp. P1_H4. The sequence continues at coordinate 10,091 of NZ_JBFUCL010000035.1, forward strand.
GCCTCGCCGCGATCGACCTGGCCATCGACCTCGTGCGGCGCGGTGGCACCGTGTCGGTGAGCGGGGTGTACGCGGGCTCGCTCGACCCGATGCCGCTCATGACGATCTTCGACAAGCAGCTCACGATGCGGTTCGGCCAGTGCAACGTGCATCACTGGCTTCCCGAGCTGCTGCCGCTCGCCGAGGATCCGGCGGACCCGTTGGGACTCGAGGACCTCGCCACGCACCGCGTGCCCCTCGAGCAGGCGCCCGAGATGTACGAGAAGTTCCGCGACAAGGAGGACGGCTGCATCAAAGTCATCCTGAAGCCCTGATCGAGCCTCATTTCTTGGAGAAGCGCTTCTGTCAAGCCCCTGACGAGAAGCGCTTCTCGATACCTACCGTGACGGTGAACCGGCCACCAGCCGGTGCCCGAAACGGAGGCTCACCATGCATCGTGCTCGAATCGGATTGGCGCTCGCTGCCGCGACCGCCCTGGCGCTCAGCGGGTGCGCGGTGGGGACGGGCGGCGCGGCCTCCGACGACGCGACCTACGACCCCGATGCGGAGCTCAGCGGCGACCTCTCGGTCATGGGCTTCTCCGGCGTCGACGAGGTCGCCACCTCCCGCGTCGACTACGCCAAGGGCGAGCTCGGCGACGTGAAGGTGAAGCTCATCGAGGGCGACCTCGACATCCAGCAGTTCCTCTCGGCCGTGGCATCCGGTGAACCGCCCGAGCTGCTCTACGCCGACCGCGACCAGGTCGGCTCGCTCGCGGCCCGCGGCGCCATCATCCCGCTCGACCGCTGCATCGACGGCGAGGGCATCGAGATGGACCAGTTCCGCGAGTCCGCCGTCGACCAGGTCACGCTCGACGGCAAGGTCTACGGCATCCCCGAGTTCAACCAGGTGCAGGTCACCATGGCGAACGCCAACCTCCTGTCGGCCGCCGCGCTCACGATCGACGACGTGAACGGCTCCGACCGCGAGGCGATGACCGCGGCAAACAAGGCCCTCACGAAGTCCGACGGCGGCTCGCTCAGCGTCATCGGCGTGGACTCCAAGCTGCCCGAGTTCCTGCCCCTCTGGGTCGCCGCCGCCGGCGGGTCCCTGCTCTCCGAGGACGGCAAGACGGCGAGCCTCGACTCGCAGGAGGCGATCGACTCGCTCACCTGGGCGGTCGGCATCTACGACGACCAGGGCGGCTTCAGCGCCGTGAAGGCGTTCCGCGACTCCGCCGACTTCTTCGGTGAGGGCAACCAGTTCGCCACGAACGTGCTCGGCGCCATGCCGATGGAGCAGTGGTACATCAACGTGCTGAACGAGGTGTCGCCGGATGCCCCGATGGCGTTCGACACCGTGCGCACGACGTCGGGCGACCCCATCGCCTTCGCCGGCGGTTCGGCGTGGGCCATCCCGTCCGGCACGAAGAACGCCGCGGCGGCGTGCCGCTGGGCCAAGGCCATGACCTCGGTGGACGCATGGAAGGCCGCCGCCGAGGCTCGCATCAGCGCTCGTGAGGCGGAGGGCAAGCCGTTCACCGGCATCCTGACCGGCAACACCACCGCCGACGAGCAGATCCGCGAGATGGTGACGTCGGGCGGGGAGCCGTGGGACTCGGGCATCGAGGCCATGTACGAGGCGAACGACAACACGGTGTCGCTGCCGGCCAACCCGGCCGACGCCGAGTTCGAGCAGGCGATGCAGGACGCGGTGAACAGCGTGCTGAACGGCCAGGCCACCCCCGAGGAGGCGCTCGGCAAGGCGCAGGAGATCGCGCAGAAGGCCCTCGACGAGGGCTGGAAGAAGCTCGAGGACGGCGGCGGAAAGTGACCATCGCGCCGGCCCGCCCGGGCGGCCGAGTGCAGGAGCACTCAGCCGCCCCGGGCGAGCGCGAGCGGGGTCGCCGTCGGGCCCGCCGGCGCAACGTCCTGTCGGCGCTGCTCTTCCTCAGCCCATGGATGATCGGGTTCGTCGTCTTCACGGCGTGGCCGATGATCTACAGCGGCTACCTGTCGCTCACCGACTACGACGTGATCAACGACCCGCACTTCGTCGGGTTCGACAACTACGTCGAGATGGGGTCCGACCCGAAGATCCTGCTGGCGCTCGGCAACACGGTGTTCTTCACGATGTTGCAGGTGCCGCTCTACGTCATCGTGTCGCTCACGCTCGCGCTGCTGCTCGATCGCGCGGGACGGGCGTCGGGATTCTTCCGCACGGTGTTCTTCCTCCCGAAGATGACCCCTCCCGTGGCGGTCGGCGTGCTCTTCCTGCTGCTGTTCAACGGCCAGAACGGGCTCCTGAACACGGTGCTCGGATGGTTCGGCATCAACGGGCCGGCATGGACCACGGACCCCGCGTGGGTGAAGCCGGGCTTGATCCTGATGTCGCTGTGGACCGTCGGTGCGTCCATCATCATCCTGCTGGCAGCCCTGCGGAACGTGCCGACCGAGCTCTACGAGTCGGCGAAGCTCGACGGCGCCGGCTTCTGGCGCACGTCGTTCAGCATCACGCTGCCGATGATCAGCCCGGCGCTGTTCTTCGTCATCATCGTGAACACCATTGCGGCCCTGCAGACGTTCGACGAGGCGTATACGGCATTCTTCGGCGCCGGCAACACGACGTACAGCAATGACGCCGCGCTCTTCTACTCGATCTACCTGTTCCAGCAGGCGTTCGAGTTCCTGAACATGGGCTACGCGTCGGCGATGGCGTGGGGGCTCTTCGTCGTCATCATGATCGTGACGGCGATCCAGCTGATCGTGTCCCGCCGATTCGTCTACTACGAGGGGGACCGATGACCGGCGTCGATGTCGACCTGCCCGTCGGCGGTGCCGCCGCTCCCGCCCCCAGGCGCGATGCTGCGGTCGCCGCCGCCGCGACCACCGTGCCGCCGACGGATGCCACTGCGCTGCGTGGCGGCGGACGACGCCCGCGCACGCGCGCGAGTCGCGTCTTCGCGTGGATCGCGCTCACGCTGCTCGGCGTGATCTTCGTCTACCCGTTCGTGTGGCTCGTCAGCGCGTCGTTCAAGCCGCGCACCGAGGTCTTCGACAACAAGCTCATCCCCGACACGTTCACGTTCGACAACTACGTGACGGTCTGGCAGCAGGCGCCGCTCGGGCTGTGGCTGATGAACACGGTCATCGTCACGGTGCTGGCCGCGGTGACGGTGACGTTCTCGAGCGCCATGGTCGCGTGGGGGTTCGCCTACTTCCGGTTCCGCGGGCGAGGTGCGCTGTTCGCCCTGGTGCTCGCGACGATGATGCTGCCCGGCGCGGTCACGATGATCCCGACGTTCCTGATCTGGAACGGGCTGGGCCAAGTGGGGACGCTGACCCCGCTGTGGGCCGGCAACCTCTTCGGCAGTGCGTTCTACATCTTCCTGCTGCGACAGTTCTTCCTCGGGCTGCCGCGCGACCTCTTCGAGGCGGCACGCATCGACGGGGCATCCCAGTTCGGGGTGTTCTGGCGCATCGCCCTGCCGCTCTGCAAGCCGGCGCTCGCCGTCGTGCTCGTGTTCGAGGTGCAGGCCGTGTGGACCGACCTCATGCGCGCGCTCATCTACCTGCGGGACTCGGCGACGTTCACCGTGCCGCGCGGGCTCAAGTCGCTCGTCGACGCCTTCGGGTTCGGCGGCGAGTGGCACTGGGAGATCATCGTCACGGCGAGCGTGATCACCACCATCCCGATGATCATCGTGTTCTTCATCGCGCAGCGGCAGATCATCGACGGCGTCGCGTCGTCGGGGCTGAAGGGCTGAAGGGCTGAGGCGGGCGGACGGCTGCGGGCTCGAAGGGCCGGGGCCGCCCGTCCGCGATCAGCGCGCGTCGCGCTCGGGGTCGAGCGGGTCGTCGGTGAGGCGACGCGGTCTGCGCGGATCGAGTGGGTCGATGTGGCGCTGCAGCTCGTCGAGGTCGGTGATGCCCGTGTCGTCGCGGTACCTCGAGGGTGGCAGGTCGCGGAGGCGGCGCTGGATGTCGGCGTCGACTTCGGGGGAGTGCGATGACGGGCTCGCGGCCTCGGCGTCGTCGGGCTGCCGGGCGTCGAGCGCGTCCGGCCGGGTCGTCGGTTCGGTGTCCCGACCGATCGACTGTTCCATGGTGTCGCTCCTTCCGTGCGAGCGGATGCTTCGGGGCGTCCGCTCCTCGGGACGCTACGCGCGTCGTCGAAGCGCGGCGAGGCCTTGACGGCACCGGATGCGGCGAGTAACCGGACTGGGCGGTTCGCCGGGTCTCAGCCTTCTCGCGGCGCCTGCGGCAGCATCGGGTCGAGCTGTTCGTATCCGGCGCGGAACACGACTCGCCCGACGTCGACGAGCTCCACGTCGTCCCACGCCACGAGGAACGACCCGCGATGCAGCCGGCGCTGCAGCCACGCGATGAGGAACGGACCGTCCTCGCCGCGACGCTCGTACCCCCACGTCGAGAAGCGGCTGTGCGAGCTCACGAGCACGCCCGTGACGACGGTCTCGGCGAGGAGCTGTGCGGGGGCGCCCGAGATCTCGAGCCGCACGTCGAGGACCGCGCCGAGCCGTCGGCCGTCGGCGTCGAACGCGTCGCTGCCGAGCAGGTCACTCAGGATCATGGCGGCCTCCGGGGATCCGGCCGATGAGGTGGCGGCTGACCCAGCGCTCCACCCACGACGCGTCGAGCGAGTCGGCGTCGACCCCGAGCCGCACGGTCGTGCCCACCGCCGACACGAGCTTCCACGGGATCACGATGCGCCGCGAGGCCGGCGCGTGGCCGCCGAAGAGGCGCATGAGCAGTTGGGGCCCGGTGAGGATGGCGGCGAGCGTGGGCGGCGGCGAGCCGGGTTCGATGCGCACTCCGAGCTCGATGCCGTCCAGCTCGAGGTCGTCGACCGTCGTCACGGGAACGCCTTCACGGTCGAGCACCTGGCGGTCGAGGAGGTGCAGGTGCGCGTCGAGCACCCGCCCGCGCGGTGCGCGCGGGTCGCGCCGCGGCATCCGTCGCCCCGCGTCGCGGTCGTGGTCGCGGTCGTCGCGTGCGTCGGGCTCGTGCTCGTGCTCGTCGTTCATGCGCCGGCTCCCGTGATGATGAGCAGGGGGATCGCGGCCAGGGCGGCCGCCAGGATGATGACCAGGTACACCTGGCCCACGAAGTTCATGCCGCGGCCGTTGACGCGGTCGCCCATGTACTCGCGGTCGTTGGCGATGACGAGGATCGGCAGGTAGGTGAGCGGCAGCGCGACCGCCGAGAACACGACCGAGTACTCCGTGACGAGGATGGGATCCACCCCGGTCGCGAGGATCGCCACCGCGATGAGGAGGCACACGATCATCGAGAGGTGGAACCGCGCCGCCTTCGCCGGCTTGCGGAACTTGCCCCACGACCAGCCGAAGTACTGCGCCAGCGTGTAGCCGCTCGACAGGGTGGTCTCGAGCGCCGCGCCGAACGTGGCGGCCAGGATGCCGACGATCACGAACGACAGGGCGATCTTGCCGCCGGCCTCGGCGACGGGCAGCACGACCTGGCTGAGGCTCGTCACGTCGATCGCCGCGGGCAGCAGCACCACGGCGGCGCAGCCGGCGATGGCGATCGAGAGCAGCCCGCCGAGGGGGAACCCGACGAGCACGTTCAGCCGCGACTTCGCGAGGTCCTTCTCCGTCCACTTCTCCTCGATCGCGCCCGAGGAGAAGAAGAACACCTCGTAGGGGGTCATCGCCGCGCCGAACAGGGCGACCGCGTAGAACCAGTAGGTCGCGACGGGCTCGCCGGCCGGTGGACCCGGCTGCATGGCCTGGCCGGCCAGCTCGCCCCAGTCGGGTGAGAGCATGAACAGGGCCACCGCGAAGACGATGAGGGTGAGCCCGAGCAGCCCCGTCACGTTCTCGAGCAGCTCGAAGCGCGCCCGCCAGATCACGATCCAGACGCCGAACGCCGCGACCGGGACCCACCAGCCGGGGTCGACGCTCGTCGCCAGCTGCAGTGCGAGGGCGACGCCGCCGATCTCCGCGGTGACCGTGAGCAGGTTGATGAGGAACGACGCGGCGAGGTTCGCGAGCCCCGCGCGGGGGCCGAGGCGCTCGCGGATGATCTCGAACGTCGCCCGGCCGCTCACCGCGGCGACCCGGCCCGACATCTGCGCGTACACGCAGATGCCCACGACGCCGACCAGGACCACCCAGGCGAGGCCCAGCCCGAAGCGCGATCCCACCACGGCGTTCGTCACCAGGTCGCCGATGTCGACGAACCCGCCGATCGCGGTGAGCACCCCGAGGGCGACGGCGAAGATGTTCTTCACGGCCCGCCCTCCACGTCCTCGAGCCCGTCGGCGGCATCCTCCAGCTGCGGCACCGTGGCCTCGAGCGAGCCCACGCCGCCGAGCGCGTCGCGGGCGTCGTTCACGGCATCGAGCCCGTCGCCGAGTGCCCTCAGCACCTCGTCGCGGTAGGCGGCATCCGCCTCGCCCGTGACGTCGGTCTGGGACACGGTCGTCGCAGCACTGACGAGCTCGCGCCGCGCGTCACCGAGCGTCGCCTTGGCGGTCGTGGTGAACGTGCGGTCGTCGAGCTCCTGCTGCACCACGAGCCGTGCGGTCTCGACCGCGGCGATGCCCTGCCCGACGGCCTGCTCCATCGTGGCGGCGGCGTTCGTGCAGCCGGTGAGCAGCAGCGCGGCGGCGAGCACGAGGCATCCGGATGCCACGGGGCCGGCCGGCCCCGGATGGCGCCGTGCCTGCCGGCCGCGCGCGGATCCGCTCGCCCATCCCATGGCGAGATGCTCGCGCGATCGCGCGGACCTCGACAAGGCCTTGACAAGCGGTTCTCGCCGTACATGTGGTTGTCGAGTTCTTGCGAACGCTGACGTAGCATGGCCGCATGTCGAGAAGACTCGCGGATGTCGCGCGCAAGGTCGGGGTGAGCGAGGCCACCGTCAGCCGCGTGCTGAACGGCAAGCCCGGGGTCTCGGCGTCCACTCGCGACGCGGTGCTCACCGCCCTCGACGTGCTCGGGTACGAGCGGCCGACCAAGCTGCGCGGCGAGCGAGCCCGCCTCGTGGGCCTCGTGATGCCCGAGCTGCAGAACCCCATCTTCCCCGCGCTCGCCGAGGCGATCGGCGGCGGCCTCGCGCAGAACGGCTACACGCCGGTGCTCTGCATCCAGACCGCCGGCGGCATCTCCGAGTCCGACTACGTGGAGCTGCTGCTCCACCAGCAGGTCTCGGGCGTGATCTTCGCGGGCGGCGCGTACGCCCAGGCCGACGTGAACCACGACCACTACGACCGACTCGTCGAGCTGAAGCTGCCGACGGTGCTCGTGAACGCGCCGATCGACGGGCTCGGGTTCGCCACGGTCTCGTGCGACGACGCGACGTCGATGGAGCAGGCGCTCGGGCACCTGCTGCAGCTCGGGCACGAGCGCATCGGCATCCTGCTCGGGCCGCGCGACCACGTTCCCTCACAGCGCAAGCACGCCGCCGCGGTGCGGATGGCCGAGCGGCACGGCATCGAGCTGGGCCCCGACCGCATCGTGCACTCGCTGTACTCGCT
>NZ_JBFUCL010000036.1:0-17551 GCF_056405255.1 Agromyces sp. P1_H4
CGTCTTGTCTGCCCCGGTCGGCTCGGCGAGCACGCGCGAGCGCGACACGAGCACGAAGCGCGTGACGGCCTTCGGGTTGTCGCCGATGTCGCGGGCGAGCACGGCGAGGTCGAGGTGCTCGGTGATGCCGGGCGGGGCCACCGCGGCATCCGCCTGACTGCCTTCGAAGAGGGATGCCGCGGCCTGCACGTTGCTCGTCGCCGGGATGTGGCCGTGGTCGGGCAGCTCGCGCTCGAGCCAACCCCGCGACTGTGCGTAGGCGACGGGATGCGCGTTCACGATGCGCACGTCGGCGAGCGTGGTGCCGGGCCGGGCGACGAGCACGAAGTTCACGGGCACGAGGTACTCGCCGACGATGCGGAGGCCGGGCACGGTCGCGAGCGCGTCCTGGGTGGCCGACACCCCGCCCTCGACCGAGTTCTCGATCGCGATCATCGCGGCGGTCGAACGCCCGCTCGTGACATCCGCCAATGCCTCGCCCACGTTGTTCACCGACCGCCAGTGCTTGCCGGCCGCCTCGGGCACCTGCTTCAGCGCCGCCTCGGTGAAGGTGCCGGCCGGTCCGAGGTAGGAGTAGGTCTGCTCGGGCGGCGTGGAGGCGGCATCAGTCATGCACGCAAGCCTAGTGAGCGGGCGGGCGGCAGGCGCTAGCGTCGAAACGGACCGCAATCCCGACGCGAGGGGGCCGGCAGATGACGGCGATCGACGAGCTCCGTGCCACGCCAGTGCGCACGACACCCACCGACGAGGAGCGCCGGGTCGCGCTCCGCGGCATGAAACGGCTCGCGACGAGCCTGCTCCTCGTCGCGGCGGTCGTGTTCGCGGTGTCGTTCGCGCTGCAGGACCAGGTGCCGTGGCTTGCCTACGTGCGCGCGGCGGCCGAGGGCGCGATGGTCGGCGCGCTCGCCGACTGGTTCGCGGTCACGGCGCTGTTCCGCTACCCGCTCGGGCTGCGCATCCCGCACACCGCGATCATCCCGAACCGCAAGGACGAGATCGGCGCCACGCTCGGCGCCTTTGTCGAGGACGAGTTCCTCTCCGACGAGGTGGTCGTGGGCAAGCTGCGCTCGATCGGCATCGCGGCGCGGCTCGGCGAGTGGCTGTCGAGGCCCGAGAACGCCGAGCGGCTCACGGCCGAGGCATCCGTCGCCGCCCGCGGCGTGATGACCCTGCTCGGTGACGACGACGTCGAGGACGTGATCGAGAAGCTCGCGCGCCGGCACCTGTTCGAGCCCGAGTGGGGGCCCGCGATCGGGCGCATGGGCGAACGCCTCGTCGCCGCGAACCAGCAGCGCGCCGCCGTCGATGCGCTCTTCGAGAAGGCCGAGGAATGGCTCGAGGCGCACCCCGAGTCCATCGGCGGCATCGTCTCCGGCCGGATGCCCCGGTGGATGCCCGACTTCGTCGAGAAGTTCGTCGACGAGCGGGCGCACAAGGAGGTGCTCGCGTTCGTGCGCGCCGTGCGGGAGGACCCGGCGCACCCGATGCGCGAGACCATCGACCGCTACCTCGCCGACCTCGCGAACGACCTGCAGCACGACCCGCTCATGATCGGCCGGCTCGAGCAGCTGAAGGTCGACCTCCTCGAGAGCCCGCGGGTGCGCGAGTTCGCGGGCGAGGTGTGGACGAGCGTGAAGGACACCCTCGAGACGGCGCTCGGCGACCCCGACAGCGAGCTGCGGCAGGGGTTCCGGTCGGCGGTCGTGGAGGTCGGCATCCGGCTCTCGACCGATGCCGAGTTGGCGGCGAAGGTCGACGAATGGGTGACGGATGCCGCGGCCTACGTGGTGCGGAACTACCGCCACGAGATCGCCGGGGTCATCACCGAGACGGTCGAGCGATGGGATCCCAAGGAGACCACCGAGAAGCTCGAGCTGCAGGTCGGCCGCGACCTGCAGTTCATCCGCATCAACGGCACGGTCGTGGGCGCGCTCGCGGGGCTCGCCATCTACACGGTGGCCACCGGCATCCGATCGCTCATGTGACGCCGATGCGGCAAGGGGTGTCGGCGAGGGCCCTCCTTCGGCAGACTGGGCAGATGCACGAGCGAGCGGGAACCCCGGCGACCGAATCCGACCTGATCGACGTCGAGGCCCTCGTGAGGGCCTACTACGAGCGGAAACCCGACGTCTCGATCCCCGAGCAGCGGGTGGCGTTCGGCACCTCGGGCCATCGCGGCTCGGCGTTCAACACCGCGTTCAACGAGGACCACATCCTCGCCATCACGCAGGCCATCGTCGAGTACCGGGCCTCGCAGGGCATCACGGGCCCGCTGTTCATCGGTGCGGACACGCACGCGCTGAGCGCCCCCGCGCAGACCACGGCGCTCGACGTGCTCGTCGCCAACGGCGTGCGCGTGCTCGCCGACGAGTTCGACGACTACGTGCCCACCCCGGCGCTGTCGCACGCGATCCTGAAGTGGAACAACGACCCGGCCAAGCGCGCCGAGGGCGAGGCCGACGGCATCGTGATCACCCCGAGCCACAACCCGCCGCAGGACGGCGGCTTCAAGTACAACCCGCCGCACGGCGGCCCGGCCGACTCCGACGCCACCAACTGGATCGCGAACCGGGCGAACGAGCTCATCGCCGGCGGCCTCGCCGAGGTGAACCAGGCCGAGCCGAGCGGCGTCGAGACCTACGACTTCCGCGGCAACTACGTCGACGACCTCGCGAACATCATCGACTTCGACGCCATCCGCGAGGCCGGCCTGCACATCGGCGCCGACCCGCTGGGCGGGGCATCCGTGCATTACTGGGCCGCGATCCGCGACCGCTACGAGCTCGACCTCACCGTCGTGAACGAGCGCGTCGACCCCCGGTGGGCGTTCATGACGCTCGACTGGGACGGCAAGATCCGCATGGACCCGTCGTCGCCGAGCGCCATGGCGTCGGTGCTCGAGCACGGCGGCAGCTTCGACATCCTCACGGGCAACGACGCCGACGCCGACCGGCACGGCATCGTCACGCCCGACGGCGGCCTCATGAACCCCAACCACTACCTCGCCGTGGCGATCGAGTACCTCTTCGCGCACCGCCCGAACTGGCGGGCGGATGCCGCGATCGGCAAGACGCTCGTCTCGAGCTCGATGATCGACCGGGTCGCCGAGTCCCTCGGCCGACGCCTCTGGGAGGTGCCGGTCGGCTTCAAGTGGTTCGTGCCCGGACTCGTCGACGGCTCCGTGGGCTTCGGCGGCGAGGAGAGCGCCGGCGCCTCGTTCCTGCGATTCGACGGCACCGTCTGGACGACCGACAAGGACGGCATCCTGCTGTGCCTGCTCGCGTCCGAGATCCGCGCCGTCACGGGCAAGTCGCCCTCGCAGCTGTACGCGGAGCTCGTCGAGCGGTTCGGCGACCCCGCCTACCAGCGCACGGATGCCGCGGCCTCCCCCGCGCAGAAGGCCGCCCTCGGCAAGCTCGACGGCGACGCGATCGCCGCCACCGAACTGGCGGGCGAGCCCATCACGGCGAAGCTCTCTCGCGCACCCGGCAACGACGCGGCGATCGGCGGCGTGAAGGTGGCGACGGCCGACGCCTGGTTCGCCGCACGGCCGAGCGGGACCGAGGACGTGTACAAGATCTACGCCGAGTCCTTCCGAGGGCCGGAGCACCTCGCGCTCGTGCAGGAGGAGGCGAAGCGCGTCGTCACGGAGGCGCTGACTTCCGCGGGCTGACGCCCTTCCGCAGGCCGACGCCCGAGTGCAACCCCCCTTCGCGGGATTCGGGAGAACGCCGCCGATGATGCGAGGATCGCCCATGCGCGGCATCCGCCCGCTGCTCGATCAGCGCCGACCCCGAGTCCCATCCGACCACGAGGAGCTGCGATGGAAGCCTGGCCCGGATCCGCCTACCCGCTCGGCGCGACGTTCGACGGCAGCGGCACGAACTTCGCCCTGTTCAGCGAGTCGGCCGACCGCGTCGAGCTGTGCCTGTTCGACGAGGACGGCACCGAGACGCGCGTCGAGCTGCAGGACGTCGACGCGTTCGTCTGGCACGCGTACCTGCCGCACGTGCAGCCCGGGCAGCGGTACGGCTACCGCGTGCACGGCCACTGGGACCCGAACAACGGGCAGCGCGCGAACCCGAACAAGGTGCTGCTCGATCCGTACGCCAAGGCGATGGCGGGCGCGTTCGACTGGGACCAGTCGCTCTTCGGGTACGACTTCGGCGACCCCGACTCGCGCAACGACGACGACTCCGCCGGCCACGTCATGCACTCGGTCGTGATCAACCCGTTCTTCGACTGGGCGGGCGACCGGCACCCCAACACGCCCTACTCCGAGACGCTGATCTACGAGGCGCACGTCAAGGGGCTCACGCAGCTGCATCCGGATGTCCCTGAGGACCAGCGCGGCACGTACGCCGGCGTCGCGCACCCCGCCGTGATCGACCACCTGCGCAAGCTCGGCGTCACGGCGATCGAGCTCATGCCCGTGCACCAGTTCGTGCAGGACTCGACGCTCGAGGAGAAGGGCCTGCGCAACTACTGGGGCTACAACACCATCGGGTTCTTCGCGCCGCACAACGAGTACTCGTCGACGGGCGAGCTCGGCCAGCAGGCGCAGGAGTTCAAGAGCATGGTGCGCGCCATGCACGAGGCGGGCATCGAGGTCATCCTCGACGTGGTCTACAACCACACCGCCGAGGGCAACCACCTCGGCCCGACGATCGCGTTCCGTGGCATCGACAACGCCGCCTACTACCGCCTCGAGGAGAAGGACAAGCGGTACTACACCGACTACACCGGCACGGGCAACTCGCTGAACGTGCGGCATCCGCACGCCCTGCAGCTCATCATGGACAGCCTGCGGTACTGGGTCACCGAGATGCGCGTCGACGGGTTCCGATTCGACCTTGCGGCCACCCTGGCGCGCGAGTTCTACGACGTCGACCGCCTCTCGAGCTTCTTCGAGCTCGTGCAGCAGGACCCGGTGGTGTCGCAGGTGAAGCTCATCGCCGAGCCGTGGGACGTCGGCCCCGGCGGCTACCAGGTGGGCAACTTCCCGCCGCAGTGGTCGGAGTGGAACGGCAAGTACCGCGACGAGGTCCGCGACTTCTGGCGCGGCGAGCCGTCGAGCCTCGGCGAGTTCGCCTCGCGCATCACGGGTTCGGCCGACCTCTACGAGAACAGCGGGCGCAAGCCGGTCGCCTCGATCAACTTCGTGACCGCGCACGACGGCTTCACCATCCGCGACCTCGTCTCGTACAACGAGAAGCACAACGACGCCAACGGCGAGGACGGCAAGGACGGCGAATCGCACAACCGCTCGTGGAACTCGGGCGCCGAGGGCGACACCGACGACCCGGAGGTGCTCGCACTGCGCGCACGGCAGCAGCGCAACTTCCTCGCGACCCTGCTGCTGTCGCAGGGCGTGCCCATGCTCCTGCACGGCGACGAGCTCGGCCGCACCCAGCAGGGCAACAACAACACGTACGCGCAGGACAACGAGCTGAGCTGGGTGCACTGGGACCAGGCCGACAAGCCGCTCATCGAGTTCACGGCGGCGGTCGCCAGGCTGCGGAAGGACCACCCGACGTTCCGCCGGAGCCGGTTCTTCGACGGCCGGCCGGTCGAGATCGAGGAGGGCGAGGAGAGCCCCGAGGGTGCTCCGCTGCCCGACATCGTCTGGCTGCGGCCCGACGGCACGCAGATGCGGGAGCAGGACTGGGACGCCCCCCTCGGCCGGGCCGTCGGCGTCTACCTCAACGGCGAGGGCATCCGCCAGCGTGACGCGCGCGGCGAGCCCATCGTCGACGTCGACTTCCTGCTGTTCTACAACGCCGAGCCCGAGGATGCCGAGTTCCGCATCCCTCCCCGCACGAACCAGATGTGGGACGTCGTGATCGACACGGCGGGCCGGTCGGCGGACAGCGAGCCGAAGTCGGCCGGCGACACGTTCACGCTCGAGGGCAGGTCGATGCTCGTGCTCTGCGCGCACACCGAGCCCGAGACCGAGCCCGACCACTCGGTCGCCGCCTCCCTCGCGGTGCGCACGTCGCAGGGCAGCCAGGCGCAGCTGCCGGGCGGCGCACCGGGCACCTCGGGCGGCGTGCAGTCCACGACCGTGCACCCGCCGACGTAGGCCCGCGTCGGCCGCCCGACCTCACGCCACCGAGCGACGACCGAAGGGACATCCGTGAAGGCACCCGTCTCGACCTACCGCATCCAGGTGCGCCCCTCGTTCGACCTCGACGCGGTCGCCGACGTGATCGGCTACCTGCACGAGCTCGGCGCCGACTGGGTGTACCTCTCGCCCATCCTCGAGGCCGAGTCCGGCTCCGACCACGGGTACGACGTCGTCGACCACGCGCTCGTCGATCCCGCGCGGGGCGGGGCCGACGGCCTCGAACGGGCGGCGGCCGCGGCGCGCGCCCACGGCATGGGCGTGCTCGTCGACATCGTGCCGAACCACGTCGGCGTGGCGACGCCCGCGGCGATGGCCTGGTGGTGGGACGTGCTGGCGAACGGACGCGATTCCGCGCACGCCGAGGCGTTCGACATCGACTGGGACTTCGGCGGCGGGCGCCTGCGCATCCCGGTGCTCGGCAGCGCCGACGACCTCGGCGCGCTGCGGCTCGTGGCGACGGATGCCGCGTTCGAGCTGCACTACTTCGACCACCGCTTCCCCGTGGCGGCGGGCACCGCGGCCGACGGCGACGATCCCGTGGCGGTGCACGCCCGCCAGCACTACGAGCTCGTCGACTGGCGCCGCGCCGACGCCGACCTCAACTACCGGCGCTTCTTCGCAGTGAACACGCTCGCCGCCATCCGGGTCGAGGTGCCGCGCGTGTTCGACGAGAGCCACGCCGAGATCGCGCGCTGGTTCGAGGCGGGCCTCGCCGACGGCCTGCGGGTCGACCACCCCGACGGGCTGCGGCATCCGGGCGCCTACCTCGACCGCCTCGCCGAACTGACCGGCGGCGCGTACGTGCTGGTCGAGAAGATCCTCGAGGGCGACGAGCGGATGCCGCGGGGCTGGGCCACGGAGGGCACCACCGGGTACGACGCCCTCGGCGACATCGACCGGGTGCTCGTCGATCCCGCCGGCGAGGCGCCGCTCACCGACCTCGACACCCGCCTGCGCGGCGGCGAGCCGGTGGACTGGGCCGAGCTCATCCACGACACGAAGCGCGCGGTGGCCGACGGCATCCTCCGCTCCGAGGTGCTGCGCCTCGACCGCGAGCTCGCGGCGGCCGCCCCCGCCTCCGAGCACTTGGCCGAGGTCGCCGACGCCGTCGCCGAGCTGCTCGCCTGCTTCCCGGTCTATCGGTCGTACCTGCCGTTCGGCGAGGAGCACCTCCGCGAGGCCGCGGAGCTCGCGACCCGGCACCGGCCCGACCTCGCCCCGGAGATCGAACGACTGCTGCCGATCCTCGCCGATCCCGAGCATCCGGCGGCGCAGCGCTTCCAGCAGACGAGCGGCATGGTCATGGCCAAGGGCGTGGAGGACACCGCGTTCTACCGGTACCCGCGGCTCACCAGCCTGACCGAGGTCGGCGGCGACCCGGCGGAGTTCGCGATCGACGTCGCCGGCTTCCATGGCCGGTCGGCTTCCCGGCACGAGCGGATGCCACGGTCGATGACCACCCTGTCGACGCACGATACGAAGCGCGGCGAGGATGTGCGCGCCCGCATCGACGTGATCGCGGAGGTGCCCGAGGAGTGGTCGGCGGCGCTCGACGAGCTGGACGAGCTCGCCCCGCTCGACGACCGGCCGCTCGCGAACCTGCTGTGGCAGGCCGTCGTCGGCGTCTGGCCTGCGAGCCGGGAGCGCCTGCACGCCTATGCCGAGAAGGCCGCCCGGGAGGCGGGGAACTCGACGGGGTGGGCGGCGCCCGACGCCGCCTTCGAGGAGCGGATGCATGGCCTGGTCGACGCGGCGTTCGACGACGAGCGCGTGCGCGCGGTGGTCGACCGACTCGTGGCGCGGCTCGAGCTGCCCGGCTGGTCGAACGGGCTGAGCGCGAAGCTGCTGCAACTCACGGCACCCGGGGTGCCCGACGTGTACCAGGGCAGCGAGCTGTGGGAGCAGTCGCTCGTCGACCCCGACAACCGACGCCCGGTCGACTTCGATGCGCGGCGTCGCATGCTGGCCGAGCTCGACGCGGGCGCGCGGCCACCGATCGACGCGTCGGGCGCCGCGAAGCTCCTCGTCACGAGCCGGGCGCTCCGCCTGCGACGGGACCGACCTGAGCTCTTCGAGGACTATATGCCGCTCCCGGCATCCGGCGCGGCGGCCGACCACCTCGTCGGCTTCGACCGTGGCGGCGCGATCACGCTGGCCACCCGGTTGCCCCTCGCTCTCGCGGAGCGCGGCGGGTGGGGCGACACCGTCGTCGACGTCGGGAGCGCGCCGCTCACCGACGTGCTCACCGGGCGCCATCACCAGGGCGGCGTGCTCCGGCTGGCCGAGGTGCTGCACGACTACCCGGTGGCACTGCTCGTCGAAGAGGGAGGCCTCGCGTGACCGAGTTCCGCGTGTGGGCGCCACGGGCGACCCGGRTGACCCTGCAGCTCGACGGCACGCGGCATCCGATGACCGACGACGGCGGMGGCTGGTGGACGACCGCCGCCGCCGGACGCGACTACGGCTACCTCATCGACGATGCCGACACCCCGCGGCCCGACCCCCGGTCGCGGCGCCAGCCCGATGGGGTGCACGGGCTCTCCCGCGTCTTCGACCCCGGCGCGTACGCATGGCAGGACGGCGGCTGGACCGGGCGGCAGCTCGCCGGCGGCGTGATCTACGAGCTGCACGTCGRCACGTTCACGCCCCAGGGCACCCTCGACTCCGCGATCGAACGGCTCGACCACCTCGTCGAGCTCGGCGTGGACCTGGTCGAGGTGCTGCCCGTCAACGCGTTCAACGGCACGCACAACTGGGGCTACGACGGCGTGCTCTGGTACGCGGTGCACGAGGCCTACGGCGGGCCCGACGCCTACCAGCGGTTCGTCGACGCGTGCCACGCGCGCGGGCTCGCGGTCGTGCAGGACGTGGTCTACAACCACCTCGGCCCGAGCGGAAACTACCTCCCCGAGTTCGGCCCCTACCTGCACGACGCGCGCGCGAACACCTGGGGCGCCTCGGTGAACCTCGACGGCCCCGACTCCGGCGAGGTGCGGCGGTTCATCATCGACAACGCGCTGATGTGGTTGCGCGACTTCCACGTCGACGGGCTGCGCCTCGACGCCGTGCACGCGCTCGTCGACCACGGCGCCGTGCACCTGCTCGAGGAGCTCGCCACCGAGGTCGACGCCCTGTCGGCGCAGGTCGGCCGTCCGCTCACCCTCATCGCCGAGAGCGACCTCAACGACCCGAGGATGATCCGCCCGCGCGAGGCGCACGGCACCGGCATCACCGCCCAGTGGAGCGACGACTTCCACCACGCCGTGCACGTCGCCGTGTCGGGTGAGACCGTCGGCTACTACGCCGACTTCGCGCCGCTCACGGCGCTCCGCGACGTGTTCGAGCGCGGGTTCTTCCACGCCGGCACCTGGTCGAGCTTCCGCGGCCGGGTGCACGGCAGGCCCATCGACCGGGAGCGCACGCCCGCCTGGCGCCTCGTGGTGTTCGACCAGGACCACGACCAGGTCGGCAACCGGGCCGCGGGCGACYGGCTCGCGGCATCCGTCGACGAAGGCGGACTCGCGATCGCCGCTGCATTGACCCTGCTCTCGCCGTTCACGCCCATGCTGTTCATGGGCGAGGAGTGGGCGGCGTCGACGCCGTGGCAGTTCTTCACGTCGCACCCCGAGCCCGAGCTCGGCCGGGCCACCGCCGAGGGCCGGATCGCCGAGTTCGCGCGCATGGGGTGGGACCCGGCGGTCGTGCCCGACCCGCAGGACCCCGAGACGTTCCGGCGGTCGAGGCTCGACTGGAGCGAGCCGTATCCCGAGCCGGTGCCGCCGACCCTGCCCGAGTCAGGTGACTTCGGGTTCGTGGGCGGCGCCAGGGCGCCTGAGACCCTGCACACGCGGATGCTGCGGTGGTACCGGCAGCTCATCGTGCTGCGTCGGCTCCGGCCCGAGCTCACCGACCCGTCGATGCTCGCCACGCGCGTCGAGGTCGGCGAGGCGACCCGAACGGTGCTCGTCCACCGTGGCCCGCTCGTGATCGCGGTGAACCTGGGCACGGATGCCGCGCCGGACGTGCCGCTCGCCGGCCGGGTGCTGCTCCGCTCGGCCGACGGCGGCTGGGGCACGGACGCGCGGGTCGCCTCGCTGGTGCTGCCGGCACGGTCGGTGACGGTGGTCGATACCGCGGACGCGCCGCTCGATCGACCCGGAGGCGGTCAGCGGATCGAGAAGTAGTGCACCGATCCGCCGCCGCTGGCGAGCGCCTCGTCCACGTCCCAGTAGTCGGCGTCCTTGGTGTGGCCGCCGACCCAGACCTTGGTGCCCGCGGCGGAGTGCTCGACGCGCGTGACGACGGCGGTGTGGTCCCGGTCGCCCGAGCCGTCCCAGTCGAACTGGGCGATGTCGCCGACCTTCACGAGGGTGCGCTGCGAGTCGTCGAGCTCGGTGGCCCGGTCGGTGCGGCCGCGCAGGTAGTCGCCGAGCGCCGTCGAACTCGCCCACGTGGGCGACATCGCACCCGAGCCGCCGTCGTAGTACCAGCCGCCGTCCATGGACCAGCCGCGCGCGACGAGCGACTGGCTGGCGAAGTTCGCGCAGTCGTTGCCCGAGAGCACCGGGTAGGCGCCCGAGTTGTAGTCGCTCCAGTGCGCGAGCACGTAGGCGACCTGCGCGTCGATCCCGGGGTCGCTCGTGTACGTGAGGCTGAGCGTGCGCGGGGCCATCGGCGCCTTCGGCTCCGCCGCGCCCGTGAGCTCGCCCGTGAGCGGCTGCACCACCGAGGTGCCGGCGGCGACCACGGCGGTCGGCGTCTCGACCTCCACGGGTGCGCCCGCGGCATCCGCGAAGCTCACGACGGCCGCGGTGCCGAGCGCGGTGTCGGCGACCGCGGGCACCGCGAAGGTCATCTGCGTGTCTGCGGCGGCGACGATGGTGGCGGGAACGCCGCCGACGCTGACCGCGGCCACCTCGTCGAGCCGGTCGCCCGAGACGGTGACCTGCGTGCCGCCGCTGAACGGCGCGGCCGCCACCGAGAGGTCGCTCGTGACGGTCGGGCCGTCGTAGGCGTCGACCTGGACGTCGGGTGCGGCGATGGTGTCGGTGACGCTCGTCGCCTTCGTGCCGGATGCCGCGGCGATCGTCGAGGAGCCGGTTCGGTCGTCGTCGGCGGATGCCGCGACCGCGCCGAATGCGCTCACGCCCAGGATGGCCGTGGCGCAGCCGAGCGCCACCGTGCGGCGGAACGCGCCGCCCGTCGCCCGGCGGTTGCGCACGTGGTCGGCCCGATGACGGGGCTTGTGCGAGACGGTGCGCGGCGTGGGGGCCGGAGCCTGGGCCTGGGCCTGCTCGGGCTCCTGCTCCGGCTCCTGCTCCTGCTCCTGCGTCTGCAGGGCGATCGGGGCAGGGTCGACCGGCAGGGGCACGGCGAGGTCGGCGGGTTCGCCGCCGGCATCGAGCGCCGGAACGGCGTCGGGTCGAGTCGATGGTGCGCGGAAGGTGGCGCGGCGAAGCAGGGGCAGTTCAGGAGTGTGGGGCACAGCGAGGGGATTCCGTGTCGGCAGGAAGGGGGACATGACAGCCCATCACGCGTTTTTGTGAGGATCCCTCTCGGACACTGGGAAAGCCGTGAGAGCGTGATCACACGGAGCGTTCGGGTTTCACGGATGCACCACGCGCGAGCCCCTCGCCAGTCACGTCGCTCGTCGGCGCCCCGCGGTCGCCATGCTCCGCCCTCAGCGCTCAGCCGCCCCGATGCAGGATGCCGAACGCCCACGGCGGGATCTGGTCGACCCAGTCACTGCGGGCGGCCTGCCGCTCGAACCGCGTCGCGCGTCGATGTGCCCGCCAGGCTGAGAATCGGCTCCGGAGTCCTGTCTGGGTCACAGCCTCGGTCCCCATCGTCGCGACCGCCGGCGCGCGGCCGAACCGCTGGTCGCGCGCGCCCGTGTCAGTGATGCCCGACATGATGAACCTCCTTCGTTGACACCAGTGAAATATTTTCAGTGGTGTTTCTACCGTGCGCGCTTCCGTCACACCTGTCAAGGGGTTACGCTGGTGTCATGGGTGCACAGACCGACCTGGCGTTCCAGAAGGAGGACGAGGTCATCCCCCCGTCCCTTCGGCTCGTGCGCGACTTCGTGAACACCGTCGAGTACCAGCTCGACGACGAGCGGCTGAGTGAACCGGCCGACCTCGCAGCCTGGCTCGGCTCACGCGGCCTCCTCGACGAGGGTGCTCGCGTGACCGCCGACGACCTCGCCTTCGCAACGCAGCTGCGCGAGGGGCTGCGCGGAGTGCTCGAACTCCACGCCGGGCACGAGCCCGACCCCACCGCCGTCGCTCGACTGAATGAGGCGCTCGCCCAGCTGCCGGTGCACGTGCAGTTCGTCGAGGCCGAGTCGTTCGAGCTCGAACCCGCCGGGGCCGACCCCGTCCGACGAGCGCTCGGCGGCCTGCTCGACGCCGTGCGCCGGTCGATCGACGACGGCACGTGGCCCAGGCTCAAGGCCTGCGCCCGCGACTCCTGCCGCTGGGCGTACTACGACCACTCGCGCAACCGGTCGAGCCGCTGGTGCACCATGGCCGGCTGCGGCAACGCGGTCAAGATGAAGAAGGCCTACGCGGCGCGGAAGGACCGCCGGCCTGACGACGACTGAGGCCGCCGGGGCCCCGGGCCGCGCGATCAGGCGGCGGCGCTGCGGGCGAGCACCCGCGCGCGCAGCCCCGCGATCGCCAGGGGCACGAGAACGAAGATCGCCACCACGTTCACGCCCGCGAATCCGCCCACGCCGAGCACCACGCCGGACAGGGCAGCGGATGCCGCGGCGGCGATGTTCATCGACGCATCCGTGGCTCCCTGCAACGGCACCCGCAGCGGCTCGTCGACGGAGGTCGTGAGCAGCGTGGACCCGCCGATCAGGCCGGCGGACCAACCCAGCCCGAGCAGGCCGAGCGCGAACGGCATGAGCACGAGCAGGCTGTCGGCGGGGGCGAGGATGCCGATGACCGTCGCTGAGATGAGCAGCGCGGCACCGATCGCGATGACCCGCTCGGACCCGATGCGGTCGGAGAGCCAGCCCATGAGCGGGCTCGCCCCGTACATGCCGAGGATGTGGATGCTGAGCACGACGCCGACGAGCGAGAGCGACAGCCCGTGCTCGGTCATGTGCAGCGGCGTCATCACCATCACGCCGACCATCACCGTGTGCGAGCACACGATCGCGAGGAAGGCGACGAGCGCCCTCGGGTTGCGGAGCGCCACGCTCAGCGCCGCCCACGCGCCGACCTTGGCCGGCGATGCGCCCGGCGATGCGTCCGGCGATGCGCCCGGCGATGCGTCGAGTGCGACGGCCGGGTCCCCGACGTCGGGCGGAGCACTCGGTTCATCGGCCGCAGGCGCCGACGGATCCACCGCCAGGTGCCCGGCCCGGGGCGTGCGCAGCAGCGTGCCCACGAGCAGGGCCGACAGCGCGAACGCGACCGCGGAGAAGACGAAGGGTCCCACGAGCGGCGGCAGCCCGAGCGCCTGGCCGAACTCGTCGCCCGACTCCGAGAGCAGCGGCCCCGCGACCGAGCCGATCGTCGTCGCCCACAGTACGAGCGACATGGAGCGCGCCTCGAACCCGGGCGCCGCCACCTCCGTCCCCGCGAATCGGGCCTGCAGGCCTGCGGCGCTCGCGGCGCCGAACGCTGCGAGTCCGAGGAAGACGAGAGCCGGCATGCCGCTCGTCGCCGCAGTGACCACGAGCACGGCGCCGCCGAAGGCCAACGCGTACCCGGTCGCGAGTGCGACATGGCGGCCGGCGCGCACGGCCAGGCGCGCGAGCGGAATGGCGACGATCGCGGCGCCGAGCACGCTCGACGACTGTGCGAGTCCGCCCATCGCCACGGTGTCGGTGAGGTCGGCGGTGAGGATCGCCGCGAGGGCCATGCCCGTCGCGACCCCGGCGCCGGCGAGGAGCTGGTTGACGATCAGCACCGTCAGCGCGAGGCCGCGTCGCGGCATCCGTTCGCCCTGACCGGTCATCGACTCACTCGTAGTCGGGCGCGGCCGGAAGGCCGAAGAATTCCTCGAGGGTGGTGAAGCCGGTGTCGTGCATCTCGGTGGCCAGCTCGGTGCCGACATAGCGGTAGTGCCACGGTTCGAACGAATAGCCGGTGACGTCGGTCTTGTCGGCCGGGTAGCGCATGATGAAGCCGAAGCGCCAGGCGTTGTCGCGCAGCCAGGCGCCCTCGGGGGTGTCCGCGAAGCACTCGGCCAGCGAGCAGTCGCCCGAGGCGGCGCCGATGTCCATCGTCAGGCCGGTCTGGTGCTCGCTGAACCCGGGCCGCGCCGTGGTGAGGTCGTCGCCGTCGTAGACCTCCTCCTGGGCGGAGTACGAGCGGTAGGCGCTGTTCGAGGCGAGCTCGAGGCCGGCTTCCGCGAGGGCCGCGTCGAACATCGCGACCACGGCGTCGGATGCCTCCTGGCGCAGCTCGGGCTCCCAGGTGTGCTCCACCGGCACCGCGACGAGGTCGTCGGGCTCGTAGTCCTGCGGGTTGAGCGGACGCAGCTTGTTGACGACGACCCAGATGCTCGTCGGGTCGTCGATGGAGCGGGCGGCCTTGTCGAACGAGGCGACGGTGGCGGGCGCGGGAAGGGCTTCGGGGGCCGGGCGTGGCGTCTCGGTGGCGCTGTCGCCGGAACCGGTCGAGGACCCCGCGACCGCCGGGTCGGCGCCGCTGACGTACCCGACCACGAGCACGGCGATCGCGATCAGCACGACGCTCAGCGACAGTGCGATGACCATGCGCCGCCGCTCCCGCACGGCGTCGCTCGGCTCCCGGCGCTCGCTTCCAGACACCGTTCGAGTGTACGCGGCGTCGCGGAGGGACCGCGTGTCGCGCCATCGCCGCGCCGCCCGCGCGCGCCGATATGCAGCTCGCATTTGGTTACAGCTCAGTAACGAACGCCCAGAATGAGAGCGCTCTCTTGACAACGATGATCGCGCTCTCATAACATCGCCCTGCATCGTGAGAGCGCTCTCAGCTCAAGCCTGAGCGCGACCTCACGTGACCATTCCGCAACCCCACCACGCACACAAGGGAGTGACCGTGAAGCTTTCACGACGCACCAAGGCGATCGCCGCCGTAGCCGGCGCCGCATCCATCGCCCTCCTCGCCTCGGGCTGTTCCCCGAGCTCGGACTCGGGCTCCAGCGACGGCCCGATCGAACTGAGCGTCGCGACGTTCAACGACTTCGGCTACACCGACGAGCTCCTCCAGGAGTACATGGACGAGAACCCGAACGTGAAGGTCGTGCAGAACAAGGCCGCGACGTCGAACGATGCGCGCGCCAACTACTTCCAGAAGCTCGGCAAGAAGGGCCTGGCCGACGTCGAGGCCATCGAGGTCGACTGGCTTCCCGAGGTCATGAAGTACTCCGACCTCCTCGCCGAGGTGCCCGCGGGCACCGCAGACCGCTGGCTCGACTGGAAGGTCGACGCCGCGACCGACGCCGACGGCCGCCTCATCGGCTACGGCACCGACATCGGCCCCGAGGGCGTGTGCTACCGCTCCGACCTGTTCGCCGCCGCCGGCCTCCCCACGGACCGCGAAGAGGTCGCCGCGCTGCTCGAGGGCGACTGGAACAAGTACTTCGAGGTCGGCGCGCAGTACACCGCCGCCACCGGCAAGGCCTGGTTCGACTCGGCGGGCAGCACCTACCAGGGCATGATCAACCAGGTCGAGGCCGCCTACGAGGACCCCGACTCCGGTGACATCACCGCGACCGAGAACGCCGACGTCGAGGACATCTACAACGCCGTACTCGACGCGAGCGCCACGCAGTCCGCGCACCTCGGCCAGTGGAGCGACGACTGGTTCGCCGGCGTCGGCAACGGCGCGTACGCGACCATGCTCTGCCCGGGCTGGATGCTCGGTGTCATCTCCGGCAACGCCGAGGGCGTCACCGGCTGGGACGTCGCGAACGTCTTCCCGAGCGGTGGCGGCAACTGGGGCGGCTCGTACCTGACCGTTCCGGCCAACGGCGCTCACGTCGAAGAGGCGCAGAAGCTGGCCGACTGGCTGACCGCTCCCGAGCAGCAGATCAAGGCCTTCGTCAATGCCGGCACCTTCCCGAGCCAGAACGACGCCTACACCGATGAGGCCCTCACCGGCTTCGTGAACGAGTACTTCAACAACGCGCCCGTCGGCCAGATCTTCACGGATCGTGCCAAGGCGGTCTCGGTGGCGCCGTTCAAGGGCGAGTACTACTTCCAGATCAACGACGCCATGCAGAAGGCCCTGACCCGTGTCGAGGACGGCACGCAGGACAAGCAGGCGTCGTGGGACCAGTGGGTCTCCGAAGTCGAGGCGATCGGCTAGTCGGCCCTCCGCGGGGGGCCGGGCGCGCCCGGCCCCCCGCGGACTCCCGTCCGCAGCATCCGGAAGCAGAGGAACGACCGTGACATCCACCGCCACCGCGCCCCCGTCATCCACCGAACGACCGCAGCAGGCCGGCGGCGCACCGGCGCCGAGGGATCCGCGGCGCATCGCGTTCGGCCACCGCCTCAGCCGGTGGGACCTGAAGCTCTCGCCCTACCTCTACATCTCGCCGTTCTTCATCCTCTTCATCGTCGTCGGGCTGTTCCCGATCGCCTACACGGCGGTCATCTCCTTCATGGACTGGGACCTCGTCCGCAACTCGGGCACGTTCATCGGCTTCGACCAGTACGTCTACGTGCTCACCCAGCCGAAGTTCTGGATCGCCCTCCGCAACACCTTCAGCATCTTCCTGCTCTCGAGCATCCCCCAGCTGGTCGCCGCGATCTTCATCGCCGCCATGCTCGACCAGAACATCCGCGCCAAGACCTTCTGGCGCATGGGCGTGCTCGTCCCCTACGTGATGGCACCCGTCGCCGTCGCCCTCATCTTCAGCAACATGTTCGGCGACAAGTTCGGCCTCGTGAACTCGGTGCTGACCGACCTGGGCCTGCCGCCGGTCATGTGGCACAGCGACGCGTTCGCCAGTCACATCGCCATCGCGACCATGGTGAACTTCCGCTGGACCGGTTACAACACGCTCATCCTCCTCGCCGCGATGCAGGCCATCCCGCGCGACTACTACGAGGCGGCCGCCATCGACGGCGCCAGCAAGTTCCGGCAGTTCTTCGCCATCACCGTGCCGAGCCTCCGGCCCACCCTCATCTTCGTGATCATCACGTCGACGATCGGCGGCCTGCAGATCTTCGACGAGCCGCGCATGTACGACCAGTACGGCACCGGCGGCGCCGACTCGCAGTGGCTCACCATCACGCTCTACCTCTACGACATCGGCTGGGGCCAGTGGAACTTCGGCCGGGCTGCGGCGCTCGCCTGGATCCTCTTCCTCATCATCCTGGCCATCGGCGTCATCAACCTGCTCGTCACGCAGAAGGTGGTGCGAGACGAGGGCCGGCGGGATGCCGCGAGCGGGCGCCAGCGCCGCGCCGCCGCC
>NZ_JBFUCL010000037.1:0-17155 GCF_056405255.1 Agromyces sp. P1_H4
GAGCAGCGACTGCGCCCGATCCTCATGACCGCGCTCGCCACGATCTTCGCCCTGGTGCCCATGGCGCTCGGCGTGACCGGGTCGAGCGGGTTCATCTCGCAGGACCTCGCGATCGTGGTGATCGGCGGGCTCATCTCGTCGACGCTGCTCACGCTCATCCTCGTGCCGGTGCTCTACCGCCTCGTCGAGGGGCGGCGCGAGCGGCGGGCACTCCGGAAGGCGTCGGCGGCCCTGGCCGAGGAGCGCGCCGAGCCGCAGCCGGAGCCCGAGCCCTCGCTGGCCTAGCACTCCGGTACGCGCGACGCAGCCCCGCCGCGAGGTTGGGCTGCGTCGCGCCGCTGCGACGTACGATGGCAGGACCACACCCGATCGCCAGACGGGAGGGGCCATGGTCCAGGTTCGCGTTCTCGGTGTCGCGCTGGATGCCGCACGGCAGCACATCGTGCTGCTGAAGCCGCTGCTCGAGGAGCCGGGGGAGGGCCGGGTGCTGCCGATCTGGGTCGGTGCCCAGGAGGCCACCTCGATCCTCATCGCCGTGCAGGGCGAGCAGGCGCCCCGTCCGCTGTCGCACGACCTCATCACCACCCTGTTCGGCACGCTCGGCGCCCGCATCGACCGGGTCGACGTGACCCGCATCGACGACGGCACGTTCTACGCCGAGCTGAGCCTGACGACGCCGACCGGCTCGCAGGTGCTCGACTCGCGTCCGTCCGACGCCATCGCGCTCGCCGTGCGGGTGCACGCGCCGATCTGGGTGGCCGACGAGGTGCTCGACGAGGCCGGCATTCCCGCCGAGATGGTCGACTTCGACCAGGACGACGAGGAGGAGAAGCTCGACGAGTTCAAGCGGTTCCTCGATGACGTCGACCCAGAGGACTTCCAGGGATAGCGTGGGGTCGTGTCCGCGCCCGCGACCGACGCACGAACCGCTCACGCCCACGGCGTCGAGCGCCTGGTCGAGAGCTATCGGGCCGTGCCCGCGGCATCCGCGGTGCGTCTCGCGAAGCCCACGTCGAACCTGTTCCGGTCGCGATCGGCGACGGATGCCCCCGGCCTCGACACGTCGGGACTGACGCACGTCATCGCCGTCGACCCCGAGGCCCGCACGGCTGACGTGGCCGGCATGTGCACCTACGAGGACCTGGTCGCGGCGACCCTTCCCCACGGACTCGCCCCGCTCGTCGTGCCGCAGCTGAAGACCATCACCCTGGGCGGCGCCGTGACGGGACTCGGCATCGAGTCGACGTCGTTCCGCAACGGGCTGCCGCACGAATCCGTGCTCGAGATGGACATCCTCACGGGCGCCGGCGAGGTGGTCACGGCCTCGCCGAACGAGCACGCCGACCTGTTCCGCGCGTTCCCCAACTCGTACGGCACGCTGGGCTATGCGGTGCGCCTGCGCATCGAGCTGGAGCCGGTGCTGCCGTTCGTCGCGCTCACGCACGTGCGGTTCCACGATCTCCGCGAGCTCGTGGCCGCGATGGACGCCATCGTCGCGACCGGCCGGCACGACGGGGAGCGGGTGGACTTCCTCGACGGCGTGGTGTTCAGCGCGAACGAGGCGTACCTGTGCCTCGGCACGCAGACCGCGGCATCCGGACCCGTCAGCGACTACACGGGCCAGCGCATCTACTACCGGTCCATCAGGCACGAGGAGGGCGCCGCGCACGACCGCCTCACCGTGCACGACTACCTGTGGCGGTGGGACACCGACTGGTTCTGGTGCTCGGCGGCATTCGGTGCGCAGCATCCGCTCGTGCGCCGGTTCTGGCCCCGGCGCTACCGGCGCAGCCGGTCGTACGCACGGCTCATGCGGCTCGAGCGGCGCTTCGACATCGGCGATCGCCTCGAGCGGCTGAAGGGGCGGCCTCCGCGCGAGCGCGTCATCCAGGACGTCGAGATCCCGATCGAACGCACCGCCGAGTTCCTCGACTGGTTCATCGCGAACGTGCCCATCGAGCCGGTCTGGCTGTGCCCCCTGCGCCTCCGCGACGACGCCGCGTGGCCCGTGTACCCGATCGAGCCAGGCCGCACGTGGGTGAACGTCGGCTTCTGGTCGACCGTTCCGGTCGGTGCGACCGAGGGCGAGACCAACCGGCGGATCGAAGCCGAGGTCAGCGAGCTCGACGGCCACAAGTCGCTGTACTCCGACGCGTTCTACGCGCGCGACGAGTTCGACGCGCGCTACGGCGGCGACGACTACCGCGCGGCGAAGGCGCGCTACGACCCCGATTCACGGCTCCTCGACCTCTATGCGAAGGCGGTGCAACGACGATGACCACGATCAAGGGCCAGCGGCCCGACACGACGGAGACCTCCGGGTCGACGAGCCATCCGGATGCCGCGAGCCACCCCGATACCGCGCACAAGCTGACCCTCGCCGAGATCCTCGAGATCTTCGCCGGCGGTCGCCTGCCGCTGCACTTCACCGCCTACGACGGCAGCTCGGCCGGACCGGCCGACGCCCCGTTCGGGATCGAGCTGAAGACGCCGCGAGGCACCACGTACCTCGCCACCGCGCGCGGCGACCTCGGCCTCGCCCGCGCCTACATCGCGGGCGACCTCGAGATCCACGGGGTGCATCCCGGCGATCCCTACGAGCTGCTCAAGGCCCTCGCGGACGAGCTCGTGTTCCGGATGCCGTCGCCGCGCGTCATGGCGCAGGTCTTCCGCTCGGTCGGGGTGGAGCACCTGCGCCCGATCGCGCCGCCGCCCCAGGAGGTGCCGCCGCGCTGGCGCCGCGTCGCCGAAGGCCTCCGGCACAGCAAGTCGCGCGACGCGGAGGCGATCCACCACCACTACGACGTCTCGAACACGTTCTACGAGTGGGTGCTCGGGCCGACGATGACCTACACGTGCGCCTGCTATCCGAACGCCGACGCGACGCTCGACGAGGCGCAGGAGAACAAGTACCGCCTCGTCTTCGAGAAGCTGCGGCTGAAGCCCGGCGACCGGCTGCTCGACGTCGGCTGCGGCTGGGGCGGCATGGTGCGCTACGCCGCCCGCCGCGGGGTGCGGGCCCTCGGCGTGACCCTCTCGGAGGAGCAGACCTCGTGGGCGCAGCGCGCCATCGCCGAGGAGGGCCTGGCCGACCTGGCCGAGGTGCGCTTCGGCGACTACCGCGACCTGGCTGAGGGGGGCTTCGACGCCGTGTCGTCGATCGGACTGCTCGAGCACATCGGCGTGCGCAACTACGCGTCGTACTTCCGCTTCCTGCAGTCGCGGCTGCGCCCCGGCGGCCTGCTGCTCAACCACTGCATCACCCGCCCCGACAACACGTCACGCCCGTCGACGCGGGGGTTCATCGACCGCTACGTGTTCCCCGACGGCGAACTCACCGGGTCGGGCCGCATCATCACCGAGGCGCAGGACGTCGGGTTCGAGGTGCTGCACGAGGAGAACCTGCGGCCGCACTACGCGCTGACCCTCCGCGACTGGTGCGCCAACCTCGTCGCCCGCTGGGACGAGGCCGTCGCCGAGGTGGGCCTGCCGACCGCGAAGGTGTGGGGACTCTACATGGCCGGCTCGCGGCTCGCGTTCGAGTCGGGCGGCATCCAGCTGCACCAGGTGCTCGCGGTGCGGCCCGACGAGCGCGGCGGCGGCGAGGACCTGCCGTTGCGGCCGTGGTGGACGCCCTGACGACCGGTCACCGGGAGAATGGCTGACATGGATGCCGCGCTGCCAGCCCTGACCGAGATGCCGTCGCCGCAGTTCGTGATGGCGGGCGACGGCCGCCGCATCGCCACGTACTCGTGGGGCGACGAGGATGCGCCGACGGTGCTCTGCGTGCACGGGTTCGCGTCGAGCTGCCGCGACAACTGGGTGAGCACGGGGTGGGTGCGCGACCTGCTGCGCGCGGGCTTCCGCGTGCTCGGCGTCGACCAGCGCGGCCACGGCGCGAGCGACAAGCCGCACGAGGCATCCGACTACAGCATGGACGCGTTCGTCGACGACCTCGTCACCGTGCTCGACACCTACCTGCTCGACACCGTGCGATACGCGGGGTACTCGCTCGGCGCGCGCGTGGGCTGGCAGCTCGCGGTGAACGTGCCCGAGCACGTCGAGCGCGCAGTGCTCGGCGGCATCCCCGACGGGCGCCCCCTCGCGCGGCTGCAGATCGAGCAGGCGCGCGCGTATGCCGAGCACGGCACCCCCGTCGAAGACCAGGTGACCCAGAACTACGTGACGCTCGCCGAGCGGGTGCCGCACAACGACCTGCGCGCGCTCATCGCGCTCGCCGAGGGCATGCGACTCGGCGACGCCGACCCCGACCCGGCCGATCCGCCGCAGCAGCCGATCCTCTTCGCGACCGGCAGCGAGGACGCGATCCTCGAGCGGTCGAAGCGACTGGCGGATGCCACGCCGAACGGCACGTTCGTCGAGCTCCCCGGCCGTCACCACTTCAACGCGCCCGGCTCGCGGGTGTTCCGCCAGGCCGCCGTGGAGTTCCTGGCCGGCTGAGCCGGATCGCGTCGGCCCGGTCTTCTGATCGGGCGGACCGACGTTCGGCGCGCCCGCCCGCCGGAGATCCCGTACTTGACAGATGGTCAGACCATTCATACACTCGTTTCATCGCGATGATGGTCTGACCATTCATCCAACAGGTTTCAGGCCCGGTATCCATCGTCCGGGAGATCTACAAAGGAGTGGTCCGTGAATCTCTTCACGCTCATGCAGCAACGCACCGCCGAAGCGGGGCCCATCCGCGTCGGCGTCATCGGCGCCGGCAAGTTCGCCTCGATGTTCCTGACGCAGGCCGTCGGCAGCGACAACCTGCACGTCGTCGGCGTCGCCGATATCAACGTGCCCAAGGCGAAAGACGCCCTGGAGCGCACCGGGTGGCCGGCCGAGCGGTACGCGGCGGCCTCACTCGACGAGGCCGCGCGTACCGGCGGTACCGCGGTGATCGACGACTCGACCGCGCTCATCACGCACCCGGCCGTCGAGGTGATCCTCGAGATCACGGGCAACCCGCTCGTCGGCACCTACCACGCCGTCACCGCGATCGACCACGGCAAGCACGTGATCATGGTCAACGWCGAGGCCGACTGCATGGTCGGGCCGATCCTGCAGCGCCGCGCCCAGGCGGCCGGGGTCATCTACGCGATGGCCTACGGCGACCAGCCCGCGCTCATCTGCGAGCTCGTCGACTGGTGCCGCACGGTCGGCTTCGACGTCGTCGCCGCCGGCAAGGGCACCAAGTACCTGCCCGAGTACAACTACTCCACGCCCGACACCGTGTGGAACTACTACGGCTTCACGCCGGAGCAGCTCGCGAGCGGCGACTACAACCCGAAGATGTTCAACTCGTTCCTCGACGGCACCAAGTCGGCGATCGAGATGGCCGCGGTCGCCAATGGCACCGGCCTCATCCCGCAGGACGAGGGCCTGCTCTTCCCCGCGGCGAGCAAGGACGACCTGCCCACCGTGTTCCGCGAGAACCGGTTCGCCGGCGGCAGCCTGACCCGACGCGGCACGGTCGAGATCGCCTCGAGCATGTACCGCGACGGGCGCGAGGTTCCCGACAACCTCCGCTGGGGCGTCTACGTCACCTTCGAGGCGACCACCGACTACGCCGTGCAGTGCTTCAAGGAGTACGGCGTGCACACCGACGAGACCGGGCGCTACGGCTCGCTCTACCGTCCGTACCACATGATCGGGCTCGAGCTCGGGGTCTCGATCGCCTCGGCGGTGCTCCGCCGCGAGGCCACGGGCGCGCCCACCGGGTTCCGCGGCGACGTCGTCACGACCGCGAAGAAGGACCTCCGCGCCGGCGACACGCTCGACGGCGAGGGCGGCTACACCGTCTTCGGCAAGCTGGCCCCCGCGCACATCTCGCTCGACCGCAACGCGCTGCCCCTCGGCCTCGCACACGGGGCGAAGCTCATCCGCGACGTCCCGAAGGACCAGACGGTCTCGTGGGACGACGTGACGCTCGACGAGTCACAGTTCGCCGTGCAGATCCGGCGGCAGCTCGAGACCGAGTTCCGCGCCGAACACGCCGTAGCCGCCTGAGCCCGGTCAGACCGTCCGACCATGGAAACTACGATGGAGACACTGACATCCACTCGACGTGGACTTCGGCGACCGGAGGGGTTCGATCATGGCGACGAACGGCGAGGGCTGGGAGCCGGTCCAACGCATCCGCACGTACGAGCAGGTGATGGCGCAGATCGAGGAGCGCATCCTCGACGGGCGCCTGAAGGCGGGCGATCACCTGCCCAGCGAACGGGAACTCGCCGTCTCGCTCGGGGTGTCCCGGCCGTCGCTGCGCGAATCGCTCCGGGTGCTCGAGGCGCTGGGCGTCGTCGAGATCCGTCGCGGCGGTGGGCCGGATGGGGGAGCGGTGCTCCTCTCGACGCCCGGCGACGGGATGGTCAACCTTCTCAAGCTCCAGATCGCACTGGCGCAGTTCAGCTGGAACGACGTGCTGGAGACCCGACTCGCCCTCGAGGCGTGGAGCGTGGAGGAGGCCGCCTACCGTTCAGATGACGACGACCACGGCGACCTCGCCGCGATCCTCGACCGGATGGACGACCCCAGGATCGACTCCTCCGAGTTCAACCGGCTGGATGCCGCCTTCCACATGCGGATCGCGGAATCGACGGGAAACGCCCTGACCGCCCACCTCATGGGCTCGCTGCGTACGGCGATCCATCGGCAGATGGTGCAGATGTACGCCGAGCTCGAGGACTGGCGCGAGACCGCCAAGACCGTCCGCCGAGAACACCGCGAGATCCTCCAGGCGATCGTGGCCGGCGATGGGCCGGCCGCTGCCGAACACGTGCAGCAGCACATCACCGACTTCTACAAGATCAACGCTCACCACGGGAACACCGCCCGGACCTAGTCCACGGTTCGCTCCCGAGGGAACGGGCCACGACCGGCCCAGTATCAAGGGAGATATGAACCGATCATGACGACCATGACCATCGACCCCCAGGTCCGAGCCAAGAACGGCTCACCCGACAAGCTGCGCACCGCCATCGGCAGTGCGGTCGGCACCACCATCGAGAACTACGACTTCCTGGCGTACGGCACGGCCGCCGCGCTGTACTTCAACACCGTGTTCTTCCACGCGGAGGATCCGGTGGTCGGAGTCCTGCTCGGCTTCGCCACCTTCGGCATCGGCTTCGCGATGCGCCCCCTCGGCGGCGTCATCGGCGGCTACCTCGGCGACCGCATCGGCCGCAAGCCGGTACTCGTCGGCGCGCTCCTCCTGATGGGCATCTCCACCGTGCTCATCGGCATCCTGCCGACCTATGAGCAGGTGGGGTTGCTTGCTCCCATCCTCCTCGTGCTCATCCGCGTCATCCAGGGCATCGCCTTCGGTGCGGAGTGGGGCGGCGCGATCCTCATGACGTTCGAGCACGCGCCATGGAAGAAGCGAGGCAAGTACACGGCGATCCCGCAGGCCGGCGTGCCGCTGGGCCTCCTCCTCGCCAACCTCGTCTTCCTCTGGTCGACGAACTTCGACAACGAGCTCGCGTGGCGGCTGCCGTTCCTGCTGTCGTCGGTGCTCATCATCGCCGGCCTCATCATCCGCGCCAAGGTGTCGGAGTCGCCCGAGTTCATCGACACGAAGACCGCAGGCCTTGTCGTGAAGAACCCCCTCAAGGAGGTCTTCAAGAACGACTGGCGCACGATCCTGCGGGTCATCGCCCTGCGCCTCGCGGAGTCGGGCGGGTTCTACGTGATCGTCACCTACATGCTGTCGTACCTCACGACGGGTGATGACCCCATCACCGACCGGGCGACCGCCCTCACCGGCCTCGTCACCGCCGCCGCGATCGGGCTCTTCACGACCATCCTGTTCGGCGCGCTGAGCGACCGGGTCGGGCGGCGACCGATGTACCTCTTCGGCACCATCCTGCTCATCGCGTTCGCGTTCCCGATGTTCCTGCTCGTCAACACCGGCCTGCCGTACCTGATCGTGTTCGTCTACATCATCGCCATGTCGATCATCCACGACTCGCTCGCGGGCACGCAGGGCGCCTGGTTCTCCGAGCTGTTCAGCACCAACATCCGCTCCTCGGGCGCGTCGATCGGCTACCAGTTCTCGGCGGCGATCTCGGGGTTCATCCCGCTCATCGCGACCGCGGTCGCCGTGCCCCTCGGTTGGGGCGGTGTGGCCTGGGTCTACCTCGGCTGCGGCCTGCTCGGCCTCATCGGCACGCTGGTCACCCGCGAGACCTGGGGCCCGAATGACCGCGCCCGGGTCGACGAGATCATCGCCAAGGCGTGAAGCCCCGGACGGGCCGGCCCACGCGCCGGCCCGTCCTCCACGGGCATTCGCTGCGCCTCCTCGCTCCCGACCAAGGAATCACCATGAAGACCATCGTCCTGGACGACGACCCCACCGGCACGCAGTCGGCCACGGGCGTCACCGTGCTCCTCGAGAGCGACGCCGACCTGCTGACCGACGCCCTGCGGAAGGCCGACAGCGTGTACGTGCAGACCAACAGCCGCGCGCTCGACGAGCCGACCGCCGTGGCGCTGGTGCGAGGCATCCGCGCCGACGGGGAGGAGGCCGCCCGGCGCCTCGGCGACGAGGTGCGCTTCGTCCTCCGCGGCGACTCGACCCTCCGGGGCCACGTCTTCGCGGAGACCGAGGTCTTCCTCGACGACGGCGCGGTCATGCTCTTCGTGCCGGCCTTTCCCGACGGCGGGCGCACGACCCGCGACGGCGTGCATCTCGTGCGCGTCGACGGTGTCGACGTGCCCGCCCAAGAGAGCGAATACGCGGATGACCCGGTGTTCGGGTTCTCCACGGGCGTGCTCGTCGACTACGTCGCCGAGCAGTCGGGCCGCACGGGCGTGTCGGTCCCGCTGTCCGCCGTTCGCGGTGACGGCGCGTCACTCGCCGATACGATCGCGAACGCGCCGGCCGGCACCGTCATCGTGCCCGACGCGGTCGACGCCGATGATATCGCCGCCATCGCCCGCGCCGTGGAGGCGATGACGACGGCGGGAGTCGACGTGGTCGTGCGCTGCGCGGCACCGCTCGCGGCCGAACTCGCCGGCGTCGCGAGCCGTTCACTGCTCGAGCCGCCCCTGATCCCGGAACCTGGCCCCGTGCTGGTCGTGTGCGGCTCGCACACGGCGGGCGCGACCGCCCAGCTCGCGCCGCTCGTCGCGTCGTGGGGCGCTCCCGCCGTCATCGACACGGACGCCGCCCTCGCCGAGCCGGCGTCCGCGGGGTGGACGGCAGCCGAGGCTGCCAGGGCACACCTCGCCGTGCATCCACTCGCCATCGTGACGAGCGAGCGCGATCGGTCGGCCACGCACAACACGCTCGCACACGGTGAGAAGGTGATGGCCGCCCTTACCACCGCAGTGCGTGCGCTGCTTCCCGAGGTGGAGGTCGTCGTGTCGAAAGGCGGCATCACGTCGGCCGAGGTGGCCCGCGTCGGCATCGGCGCGACGTCGGCCGTGGTGGTGGGGCAGGTGCTCCCCGGCGTGTCGGTCTGGCGGCTCAATACCCACGACGGCCGGGAGCTGCTCTATGTCGTCGTCCCCGGCAATGTCGGTGCTCCCGACACCCTCGTGCGCGTGCTCGACTCGCTGGGGCTGCGCGCCGCCTGAGTCGGACCCGATCGGCGGTCCCGCCGCCACGTCGATACGCTCGCCGATATCCTCACGAGAATGTCGGGGCGGCGCTGTCGCATCCGGCCCCTCCCGTTCGTAGCAGGGGTGAGAGGTCGCCGCAGGGGCGGCTCGAGAGAGGGACCACGATCATGAAGCTCGTCACCAACACCCAGATCACCGTCGACGGCGTCATGCAGGCGAACGGCGGGAACAACCCCGACCTCGACCCGGGATTCGAGCGGGGTGGGTGGGCGATCCCCGTCGGCGATGAGGAATCGGTCGGCTACATCGCAGACTTCTACCAGCGCGCCGACGCGTTCCTGTTCGGCCGGCGCACCTTCGAGCTCTTCGCCGGGTACTGGGGCGTTCGCGACGCGAGCGAGAACCCGTTCTCGGGCGCGCTGAACACCCGCCCCAAGTACGTCGCCTCGAACACGATCACCGACCCGGGCTGGGCGGACTCGACCGTGCTCTCGGGCGACCTCGAGGCCGCCATCCGGGACCTCAAGGCCCAGCCGGGCGGCGAACTGCAGGTGCACGGCAGCGGCCGGCTGATCCGCTGGCTGCTCGAGCACGAGCTCGTCGACGAGATGACGCTGATCGTCTGCCCGGTCATCGTGGGTGCCGGCACGCGCCTGTTCCCCGACTCGGGCAAGGACTTCGCCCTCGAGCTCCTCGAGTCGCGCACCTTCCCGACGGGCATCACGGTGCAGACGTACCGACCCGCCGGGCGTCCGCAGTACGCGTAGCACGCGGCATCCGTCGCACAATGGCACCTGAATCGCACTCGGAGGTGTGAGATGCAGTACCTGGTTTCCGTGATCGACCACCGCACCAACTCGGGCACGCCCGAGGAGGCGGTCGCGATCGACGCGTTCAACGACCGGCTCAGGGCTGGCGGCCACTGGGTGTTCGCGGCCGGCCTCGCCGACCCGAGTACCGCGACGGTCATCGACGGCCGAGGCGAGGAGCCCGTCTTCACGGACGGACCCTTCATCGAGTCCAAGGAGCACATGGCGGGCCTCTGGATCATCGAGGCGCCCGACCTCGACGTCGCGCTCGCACTCATGGCCGACGGGTCCAAGGCGTGCAACCGGCGGCTCGAGGTGCGGCCGCTRCTGGGCCCGGAGGACTGATCGACGCCCGAACGGCGATCACCCGRGCGCACCGCGAGGAGTGGGCCCGGGTGGTGGCCTCGCTCGCCAAGCGCTTCGGCGACCTCGACCTCGCCGAGGAGTCGGCGGCCGAGGCGTTCGCGACCGCCGTCGAACGGTGGCCGGCCGACGGCGTGCCGCCCAACCCCGGCGCGTGGCTCACCACGACCGCCAATCGCAAGGCGATCGACCGCATCCGGCGCGAGCACAAGCGCGCCGACAAGCACCGGGAGGCACTGATGCTGACCGACCACGACCCGCCCGAACCGCTCGGCGTCATCGATGACGACCGGCTCCGGTTGATCTTCACGTGCTGCCACCCCGCCCTGGCGATGGAGGCACGGATCGCGCTGACCCTCCGCCTGGTCGGCGGCCTCACCGTGCCGCAGATCGCCGAGGGCTTCCTCGTGCAGGAGCGCACCATGGCGCAGCGCCTCACCCGCGCCAAGGGCAAGATCGCCGCCGCCGGCATCCCCTATCGGGTGCCGTCGGCGCGGGATCTGCCGGCGCGCATCACCGGCGTGCTCGCCGTGCTGTTCCTCGTCTTCAACGAGGGGTACCTCGCCACCGGTTCCGACACCGACCCGGTGCGTGCCGACCTGACGGCCGAGGCGATCCGCCTGACCCGGCTGATCCGCGAACTGCTTCCCGACGACGGGGAGGTGGCCGGACTGCTGGCGCTGATGCTGCTCACCGAGGCACGCCGCCCGGCTCGTCTCTCTGCCGCAGGCGAGCTCGTGCCGCTCGCGGAGCAGGACTGCCGGCTGTGGGATGGCGCGCTGATCGAGGAGGGGCACCGGCTGGTGCGCGAGCGCCTGGACTCGGGCGCGGCTCCCGGCCGCTACCAGCTGCTGGCGGCGATCAACGCGGTGCACACCGATGYGCGGGACGCCCGCGACACCGACTGGTCGCAGGTCGTCGCCCTGTACGACCAGCTGCAGCGACTCGATGCCTCGCCGATCGTCGCCCTCAACCGCGCGATAGCGGTCGGCGAGCTCGAGGGGCCGGATGCCGCATTGAGGGCCGTCGACCGGGTGGGAGACGCGCTCGGCGGCTATCACGCATTCCACGCCACGCGTGCGGAGCTCCTGCGCCGGCTCGGGCGTCGAGCGGAGGCGCGCAACGCCTACGACCGGGCGATCGCGCTCGCCGGCAACACTGCCGAACGGGCCCACCTGTCACGCCGACGCGACGAACTGGGGTCGTCCGGTCGAGAATGAGGAGGACCCAGCTTTGCTCGAGGACTTCTCGCCAGGAGGAACCATGGAGTTCAACCGCGTCGGCACGACCGGCATCACCGTGTCCGATCTCTGCGTCGGCACGAGTCCGCTCGGCGGCATGCCGCAGACGTACGGCTACGGGGTCGACGAGGATCGCGCGATCGCCACGGTCGAGGCCGTCTTCGAGACCCCGATCAACTTCCTCGACACGTCGAACGAGTACGGCAAGGGGGAGAGCGAGCGGCGCATCGGCGTCGCGATCGAGCGGGCCGGCGGACTTCCCGACGGGTTCGTGTTGGCCACCAAGGCCGACCCCGACGGCCGGGACTTCTCGGCCGCGCGCGTGCGCCGGTCGTTCGAGGAGAGCTGCGAGCGCCTCGGCGTGGAGCGATTCGACCTGTTCCACCTGCACGACCCCGAGCGGTTCGCGTTCGAGGAGATCACGGCCCCGGGCGGCGCGCTCGAGGGCATGCGCCAGCTCAAGGAGGAGGGGCTGGTCACCGCGATCGGCGTCGCCGGCGGTGACCTCGAGGCGATGGAACAGTACGTCGACCTGGGTGTCTTCGACGTGCTGCTCAACCACAACCGGTTCACGCTGCTCGACCAGTCGGCGAGCCCGCTCATCACCAAGGTGGTCGAGCTGGGCATGACCTATCTCAACGCCGCCCCCTATGCCAGCGGCCTGCTCGCCAAGCCGCTCGAGCAGAAGCCCCGGTACCAGTACCGCGAGCCCGACCCCGAGGTCGTGGCACGCACCGAGCGGCTCCGGGCGCTCTGCGACTCGTACGGGGTCGACCTGGCCGCCGTCGCCCTGCAGTTCTCGACACGCGACGCGCGAATCACGTCGACCCTCGTCGGGGTCTCGCATCCCGACCGGGTGCGCGAGCTCGTCGCCAACCGCGAGGCCGTGATTCCCGACGAACTGTGGGCCGAGGTCGCCGAGCTGACCGCAGGCGGCTGATCGTCGGGTCGGCGCACCCTCGTGGGTCGGCGCACCCTCGCCGAGGTCAGCGCACCTTCAGTCCGCCGCGCCAGCCTCGACCGAGTCGCACGTGCCGCTCGACGATGCGCCCCGTGCGAGCGAACTCGCCCCACGCGGCACGCAGCGGTGCGCCCGCCTCGACGAGCGACTCGGCGCCGTGCGGCGCGAGCAGCCGCGCCGGCGCCCACGCGACCTCATTGGGGAACAGCAGCGCGAGCTCGATGGCGTGGGCCGAGCCGATGCGACTGCCCTCGGGCCGCCCGTCGAATCGGGCGACCTGCACCCGGCCGCCACCGCGGGCGAGCAGCCGCGCGAAGCGCCGGGCACCCCGCGTGTACACGGCGCTCGTCACGACGCGCACGAGCGCGAACCGGATCGGGGGCCCGATCACCCGCCTCGACGTGAGCGACTTCAGCTTCGGCGCGAGCTCGAGGAAGAACGCGGCCTCCTCGGTGGTCGAGGTCACGAGCACCTCGAGCTCGGGGGCTCGCCGCCGCCAGCCGGCTGCCACCGCGCGCTCCAGCGGCAGCGGCGCGTGCCCGTACTGGGGGCTGAACGGCATGCCCGAGCGCAATCCGAACCCGGCAGCCGCGCGCGCCGCCCGGTCCTGCGCGGCGRAGAGCTCGTCGAGCGCGGCATCCGGAGCCAGCGGACCCGCCGCCCGCCGCATCCGCTCCTGCAGGCGACGCCGTCGCTGCCGGATGCCGAACGGCGCGCTCTGCACGATCGCCCGGTTCACGAGCCCCTCGGCTCCGGATGCCACGAGCAGGTGCGCGATCGCATCGGCGCCCGCCGACTGGCCGAAGACCGTCACCCGCCCGGGGTCGCCGCCGAACGCGTCGATGCGCGAGCGGACCCACCGCAGGGCCTCGACGAGGTCGAGCAGGCCGAGGTTGGCCGGCCGGCCGCCCGGCTCGCCGCCGCCGAGGAACCCCAGCACGCCGAGCCGGTAGGTGATCGTGACCACGACGACGCGCTGCTCGTGCACGAGCGCGGCGGGATCGTAACCGCCGACGTCGCCCGCGCCCGAGACGTAGGAGCCGCCGTGCACCCACACCATGACGGGCAGGGCCTCGCCGGCCCAGTCGGCCGGGCGCGTGATCGAGAGCCGCAGGCAGTCCTCGTCGAACTCGACGCCGCGCATCGTGCCGCCGAAGAGGCCGTCGCTCGAGGCGGGCGGCTGCGGGCACCCGAGCCGCTGGTACTGCCGGGCGGACGCCTCGCGCGGGTCGGGCTCGACCGGCACCGGCGGCGCGAAGCGCTCGGCGACGGCGTAGCGGATGTTGCGGATGCGGGTGACCTCGCCGTCGTCGACGGCCGCGAACACGCCGAAGCGAGTGTCGACGGTGGTGAGGTCGCCGGGCCAGGAGTGCTCGCCCGGGCGCATGCCGTCGGCGCCGTCACCGACGGGATGCGCGTTCAGGGCCTGCTCGCTCATGGGTCTGCCTCCGCGGTCCATCGTAGGTTCGGGTACCGACACCCGAAACTCGGCACCGGGCACCCGCACCGAGCCTCGACGCCCGGGTGGCGACTCCGCAACCCCTCGTGCCGCGGAGATCGCGAGCGTAGCGTGAGGCGCTCGAGTGAGGAGTGCATCATGCCCGCATACCAGGTCGGCTATTTCGTCGGCAGCCTGTCGTCGACGTCCGTCAACCGGATCCTCTCGAAGGCGTTGATCCGGGTCGCACCCGACGACCTCGCCTTCACCGAGATCCCGATCGGGAACCTGCCGCTGTACAGCCAGGACTACGACCACGACTACCCGCCGCAGGCCCTGGCCCTCAAGGAGGCGATCGCGGCATCCGACGCCGTGCTCTTCGTGACGCCGGAGTACAACCGGTCGATCCCGGGCGCGCTGAAGAACGCGATCGACTGGGCGTCGCGGCCGTGGGGCCAGAACTCGTTCGACCACATCCCGGCCGCGGTGGTCGGGGCATCGGTCGGGTCGATCGGCACGGCGCTCGCGCAGCAGAGCCTGCGTGCGGTGCTGAGCTTCTGCAACGCCCGCCAGATGACGGCGCCCGAGGCGTACATCCAGTACTCGCCCGAGACCTTCGGCGACGACGGCGAGATCCGCAACGCCGGCACGGAGGAGTTCCTGACGGGATTCATGGCGGAGTTCCGCGAGCACATCCAGCGCGTGCTGACCGTGCTGCCGCGGCAATAGGGCCGGCCCGGCTCGCGATCGAGGTACGTTCGAAGGTATGGCCCCCACGCCGAGCGATCGCGACGACGACGTCGACCTGATCATCGACGCGTGGTCGCGCCGGCTTCCCGGGGTCGACCTCACGCCGCTCGACGTCATGTCACGACTGCGACGGGCGGCCAACCGGCTGGCGCACCTGCGCGCCGACGCGTTCAGCGCGGCCGGGCTCGCGGCGTGGGAGTTCGACGTGCTCGCCGCGCTGCGGCGCGAGGAGCCGCCACACGAGCTCAGCCCCCGCCAGCTCATCGCCGCGACGATGATCGGCAGCGCGGCCATGACGAACCGGCTCGACAACCTCACCCGGCGCGGGCTCGTCGAGCGCCGCCCCAACCCCAATGACGCCCGGAGCGTGCTCGTGCGCCTCACCGATGACGGTGCCACCCACGTCGACGAGGCCATGCGCGAGCTCGCCGGTCGCGAGGGCGAGGCGCTGCGCGGCCTGAGTCGTGACGAGCAGGCGACACTCGCCGGGCTGCTGCGCCGCCTCGTGCGCGACGGCGGTTGACGGGCGCGCTCGCGGGATGCTGCGGGGCGCGGGCCGATGCTGCCACAGGTTCCCAACGCATGGAGGATCGACCTCCGTCGTGCGGCGGATCCCACCGGGTCGTCGGCTCGGTAGCGTGCTGCTCGTGACCGATGACACCCACGACACCGCGATCCGACCCGACCCCGAGGCGCACCTCGTGCCGGCCCCGACGCCGGCGCCGATCGCGACGCGTCCGAGCGCGGAGCCCGACGACCTTCCCTCGCGCGTGGACTGGGTGGCGGTCATCGTCTTCGCGGTCACCGCGTGCGGGCTGGCCTGGCTCGTCGCGCTGCCGCTCTGGCTCCGGGGCGAGGGCATGGCCGACCCGCTGCTGCCCCTGATCGCGGCGGCCATGATGTTGACGCCCGCGGCTGGCACGGTCGCGGCGCTGCGCGTCGAGCGCCGCCGGCGCGGCAGGCGGGGCGCCCGCGGCATCCTGCGCGAGCTCGGCATGTGGCCGCTGCGGCCGGTCGGTCGCAGCGTCGCCTTCACCGTGGTGACGATCCTCGTGATGCCGCTCCTCGTTGCTGCGGGTCTGGCCGTGGTGGGTCTGCTGGGGTTCGCGCAGTTCGACCTCGTCGGGTTCTCGGGCTTCGCCGAGCAGCTCGAGGCGACCCTGCCGGCCGGTTCCCCGTTGCCGCCGGTCGGCGTGATCGTCGCGATGCAGCTGGTCATGATCCCGCTCGGCGCGGTGCTCAACGCGCCGCTCGCGTTCGGCGAGGAAGTGGGCTGGCGCGGCTGGCTGCTGCCCGCGCTGCGACCGCTCGGCGTGTGGCCGGCGCTGCTGCTCTCGGGCGCCTTCTGGGGGTTCTGGCACACCCCGCTCATCCTGCTCGGCTACAACTACGGCCTGACCGATGCGTGGGGCGTGCTGCTCATGATCCTCGCGGGCATGCTGTTCGGCGTCCTCCTCGGGTGGACGCGACTGCGCACCGGATCGGTGTGGCCGGCGGTCTTCGGGCACGGCGCGTTCAACGCTTCGGCGGGTCTGGCGGCGCTGTTCGTCGCCGCCGGCTCGCCGATCCCGCCGGCGTGGCTGGCGGGTCCCGTCGGGCTCATCGCGTGCGGCGTCTTCGCGGTCGTGATCGCCGCACTCGTGCTGGCCGGGCAGTTCCGCGCGGATCGGGTGGACGCTCGGCTCGGCTGAGGCTGGCGGCATCCCTCAGCGTCGGCCCTCTCGATCAGCGTTCGGCGGGCTCCGTCTCGAAGTAGAGGTGGGTGTGCAGCCGGCAGCGCTCGTTGAACGGCGCGTGGCAGCTCGGGCACTCGGTCGTGCCGAGGTAGGCGTCGATCGTGAGCTCGGTGCCGCAGGCGCCGCACAGCACCGCCTCGCGGTCGCGCTTGTCGATCGGCCACTGCGTCGCCTCGTGGTCGGCGGTCTCCTCGTGGCAGCGGTGGCACGGGTAGTACGTGCCGCAGCACGCGAACCGGATCGCCACGATGTCGACCTCGGTGCGATAGTGCACGCAGCGGGTCATG